>JBEGKS010000117.1:0-5553 GCA_041183945.1 Bacteroidota bacterium
CCTTGATTCACTTTAATATCTGAGTACTTAATATTAATTTTCATTTGACCCATATCGATAAGCTGCTCTGAAGAAATTTGAACGCCATTCACAGTTTGATAGCCAGTATAAAATTGCTGTTGCGTCATAGTACCTCTTCCAGGCACTTCTTCCGATTTTGAAGTCTTTACTAATAAGAATGTTTTAGCATCATAAAAACGGTGTGATACTTTTTTAGAAGGCGTTGTAAGTTCAACATCAATAGCATCATTGCCATTCACTTTTTCACCACCTACAATTTTTATACCATAACCTTTTGTAAGGTATAATTGCTCTGGCACAAGGGTAGCAGATTCATCTAAGCCTTCTTTTAAATCATCAGTAATAGGTGCTTCTTGTCCTTGTTGAGAAATTGAATACTTGCCATCCACCACTGATTGCTTCATAATAGCCATACCACCCATTGACATGGTAGTTACTGAATTACCTGGCATTACAATAGTTTGTTTCATTTCTAAAGACTGGCCCATTAAACTTGCTGTACCTTTCAATTGAACATCCTTAACATTAGCAATAGCATCTTTAGAACCTATCGCAGCTATTACTTTTTCCATTAAAGCTGCAGGCGTTAAACTAGCATCTGCTTTAACTTCAGTTGGCGCAGCAACTTCATTACCCTCCATATCAAAATATTTAACTGGACCATATTTTTCTAAGCCTTTAGCAATTTGTTTTGCATTACCTACAATCACAATATGCATTTTAGCAGGGTTCAATAAAGCAGACGCTACATCTTGTACTTTTTGAGCATCTACCGCTGCTAAATTGGTTAAGTATTTTTGGTAATAATCTTCAGGTAAATGATTTACTGCAATAGATAAAGCAAAATTAGCAATCGTATTAGGACTCTCTAAAGAACGGGCAAAACCACCCGCTAAATAATTTTTCATACGGCTTAATTCTATATCACCCACTTTGCTATTACGAATTATATTTAATTCATTTAATATTTCTTGAATAGAGCTGTCTGTTTTTTCATTTCTAACTGAAGCCTCGGCACTGAACATACCTATTTGTTTACTTGGAGAGATAGAAGAATAAGCACCATAAGTAAAACCATGCTTCTCGCGTAAGTTGGCAAATAGTCTTCCAGAGAAACCTCCTCCTAAAATATTATTCATCACATTAGAAGGAATATCATTAGGAGAACCTTTTGTTAGGTTCACTGTAGTAGCAACTGCTACAACACTTTGTACAGAGGCAGGTCTATCCACAATAGCCACATAAGTGGTATTAGGAATAGCTGGCTTCTCGTATACAGGCTGTGTAAAGGTACCCTTGGCCCATGTACCAAAATTCTTTTCAGCAAGTAATTTGGCGTTAGCTGGATCTATATCCCCAACAAATATTAAATAAGCATTATTAGGAATCCAATAGGTTTTAATAAAGTTTTTTACATCTTCTACTTTAATGGCATTCACTGTTTTAGTGGTCGTAATTTCTCCAAATGCATGGTTCGCACCATACACTAATTTCTTCATTACATTATTAGAAATAGCATCTGCATCGTCTTTACTAGATTCAATACCAGATATAGTTTGCTTTCTTACTTTTTCTAATTCATCACTAGATAAAGCTGGGCGCAAAATGACTTCCGCCATCAACTCCATTAATTTAGGGAAATTAGTTTTCAACGAACTTACAGATGCACTTTGACTAGATGTAAATAAACTACCTCCTAAAAATTCAACCGCTTCGTCTAACTCCGCTTTTGACTTTGTAGCAGTTCCTCTTTTAAGTAGTTGCCCCGACATATCAGCTAGACCTGCTTTATCCCCTTCTTTAAAACCATCTACGTCTAAAGCTAATGTAGCAGTGACTTTTGGAAGTTTTGTATTTTTCACTACAAATACTTGTAAGCCGTTGGCCAAAGTAAATTTAACAGGGCTAGCCACTTGGATTATAGGTGCCTTGCCTGGCGCGGGCGACTTAGTTCTATCTACTGATTGTGCCATTGAAAAGAAGGGCACAGATAATAAAACACTGAATATATATTTTTTCATAAAATTATTTTTTTGATGCTATGAATAGCCTTAATTATTTAGTTGTTTTTTCTTTTGGTAAATAATGAAGTACTACCCTGTTCTCTTTATTCAAATATTTTTTAGCCACTTTTAAAACATCTTCTCTAGTTACTTTATTGTATTTCTCTAATTCTGTATTAATTAAATTGGCATCACCAAAATACACTTCATTATTCGCTAAGCTCTCTGCAATTCCTGCCATCGTTGCCTTACTATCTACTAAGTCAGTGGTTATTTGGTTTTTTACTTTTTGAAATTCACGCTCTCCCACTAAATCCAATTTTAAACCATTCACAACGCTATCCATGCTCTCTTCTAAAGTTTCTACCATAACACCCATATTAGCAATCGTCAATGCAATGAATAAGCCATCGTCTTCATTGAAAAAAGGAACCGATTGTGCCGCTACAGCTAATTGTTTTGAATCTACCAAGGTCTTATTCATTCTAGAAGAAGCACCTCCAGATAAAATGGTAGATAAAACATTGAATGCGTAATACTCATCCCCTCCTTGCTTAGGTGCACGATAGGCATGTAATACGGCTGGCAATTGAATATTGTCATATACATTGTCACGCACTTCACCACCCAAAGGAGGTTCTTTAATATTAGGTCTGTTAATAGCTAATGTTCCTTTAGCAATAGGACCAAAATAAGCCTCAATTTTTTTCTTTAATTCAGGAATATTAATATCTCCTGCAATTGATAAAACACAATTATTAGGTACATAATAAGTTTTATAAAATTGAATGAACTCCTCTAATTTGGCAGCATTTAAATGATCCATGCTCCCAATAGGCGACCATTTGTAAGGATGTACTTTATAGGCTCTTTTAAGTATTTCATTTAAAAAAGAACCATAAGGACGGTTATCCATTCTTTGACGCTTCTCTTCTTTCACTACCTCGCGTTGTGTATTCACACCTACTTGTTCAATTTTAGCATGCATCATACGCTCACTTTCTAACCAAAGACCAAGATCAACTTGGTTAGAAGGAAGTAACTCGTAATAAAAAGTACGGTCTTGAGAAGTATTTGCATTTAAAGCACCACCCGCATTGGTTACATACTTATCAAATTCTCCTCTTTTAATATTTTCTGAACCTTCAAATAATAAATGTTCAAAGAAATGGGCAAATCCTGTTCTTGCAGTATCTTCATTTTTTGAACCTACATGATATAATGCTGTTACTGCCACTACGGGTGCAGAATGATCTTCATGTAAAATAATTTTTAACCCATTAGGCAAAGTATATTTTTCAAATTTGATGGTTTGGCTTTTTGCCAAAGTTCCAGTCATTAAAAAAAGACTTACCAATAGGAAGCTTCCTAATTTTTGCATACTTATGTTTTTAAAGTAAAATGTAATGAATATACCATTGTATCAATGGCTATATTATGGAATAAAATTAACAATATTTTGAATGGGTTTAGTTTCAAATATGTTAATTTCCAAAAATCATAAACTATTTTAATAATACCTGCTTGGGGTCCACAGTAGACGAGTAAAACCAAGTAATACTAGGGTCTCGCTTAAACCAGGTCATTTGACGCTTAGCGTAATGGCGGGTGTTTTGTTGAATATTTTCAATCACTTTTTCCTTGCTTATTTTGCCCTCAAAATATTCCTTCCATTCACTATAACCTACTGTTTGTAATGCGTTTAAATGTGCAACTGCTTCTAAGCTTTTTACCTCCTTTTCCAAGCCCTCTTCGACCATAGTCAGTACTCTTGCATTAATCCTCTCGTACAATTCCTCTCTAGGTAACTCTAAACCAATTTTCACAATTTTAAATGGTCTTTCAACCGCTTTTTTATTTTGAAAACTAGTTATAGAAGAACCAGTTCCTAGCATTACTTCTAAGGCGCGCATTAATCGCTGCGGGTTTTTTTGCTCTCCCTTTTCCCAATACTGAGGGTCTTTTACCGATACTTCTTTTTGCAACCAGCGTAAACCTAATTTCTCATACTGTGCTATAATATTTTCTCGAATTTCAGCGTCAATAGCAGGTATTAAATCAAGGCCTTCGCAAAATGCTTTAATATATAGACCCGTTCCACCTACCATCACCGCTGCTTCATTTCTAGTAAATAAATTTTCTAGCTTTTCCAAGGCCCAATTTTCATAAAAAGAGGCATTGATATTTTCATTAACAGAATGTGATGCAATAAAATGATGAGGGACTGCTTTTAATTCATCAGCACTGGGTCTGGCTACTCCAATATTCATTTCCTTGTAACACTGACGTGCATCTGCTGAAATAATTTCGGTACCTAATGCTTTGGCAAGCGCAATAGCAAAGCTTGTTTTTCCTACAGCTGTAGGACCCACCACTATGTAAACGGTTTTAGACAAAATCTTGGACTAATTTTAATTTGAAATAAAAAACGACTGTGAAATTTTACAACTAAAAAGCTTCTCCTTCGAAAAACCCAGAACCAGACTCATTATCCTGCTTGCTATCATCAGCGTCTTCTTCATTATCATCATCGCTGTCTTCAGTATCATCACTATCATCGCCTCCATCATCAGACGCATGCGCGTCTTCTCCTTCTTCACCAAATCCATCAGCCCCCTCATTTAAATCATACTTCTCTTCAATATCTGCAAACTTTTCACCTAGTAAACCCTTGGTGCCATATTGCATAGGACCTACTCCTTCAATACGAGACACTAATGGATATTCTAAATTCATATCCGCATCGGCATTTTTTATAACCTGAATAAGCTCAATTAAAAAAGACCAGGACTTAACAAAATCGTACTCGTAAATAAAATGCTGATTGGTATCAATGATTTCTGAACTAATGGCTGTTTCTGCCATTAACAAAGGAGGTACTTTATATGGAGGTACTTTATATTCACGATCATATACTTCTTTGCTTATCTCTCTTCCTCTTTTCCAAATATCATTGCTTCTGTAAAAAGTAGCATCATGCTTTTGGTCAAACTCAAAAGCTTTTAATATAATAGTATGTAAGTCTTGAAAATTTTGTGTGTGTTTCACCAAAACATCACGGTATATCGCATCATCCTCTTCCCAATAAACTCTAAATTTTAATACGGCCATTTTGGTATTTTGAAACGCTAAATTACTATTTTATTATAGGAAATAAGCCTAGTTTTTCAGCTTCTTTTAACATGAAGCCATAGGCTGCCTCATAGTCATTAGGAATAACCCCATCTAATATGGCTTCTCTAATAGCGTCTTTAATAATACCTACTTGTTTAGAAGGCTCAATAGCAAATAAATGCATAATCATTTCTCCTGTGATAGGTGGCTGCCAGTTTCTAATACTGTCTTTTTGCTCAACTTCAATTAATCTTTCTTTTACAAAGTCAAAGCCTTGTAAATAACGTTTCACTTTTACCTTATTCTTACTGGTAATATCGGCAGCACATAATAACATTAAGTTATCAATATCATCTCCTGCATCAAATAATAGTCTTCTAATGGCACTATCGGTGACTGTTTCTTTAGTTAATGA
>JBEGKS010000118.1:0-4800 GCA_041183945.1 Bacteroidota bacterium
TTGTTTGGTTTGGACTGACCGAATGGACAGGTGCTATATCGAGCGCGAGATTTCCTACACCAACCGAGACCTGGAATTCATTCAAGATTATTGCGCTGCAGGGGTACGGCAACGGCAACTTGTATCAGCATGTCTTGCAAAGCATGCTCTTAGTTACCACGGGATTTCTGGTGTCCTCTTCTTTGGGAATTCTGCTGGGAATTTTGATGGGGGCCAATAAAAAAGTTGAAGCTTTTAATATTGTTGATTTAGGCTGTTTCAAACCATATATTTTACTAAAAAAAATAATATTAAAAACATGGGTTGTCATAAAGGCAACCATGCCAGGAATAAACAAGGACTTTGAAATTAAAAAAACATCTCCTAAAAAAGAACCGAATAAACTCATCATCACTAAATTTTTTCCAGGCTTGTTGAAGACATTGCCTTGAAAATATAAATACATCATCAGCGTAGGCAGAAACAAGGCCTTACTTATAGCCTCCACTAGTTTAAATTCTTCCCCTAAAAATTGAGCTAAGAAATGAATAATAATAACCACTAAGCTTACCGTCAGCCCCCATTTTGTAAAAAAAGATTTCATATTTAAGTTTTAATTTTTTGTGAATCAAAATCCAATTAGAAATTAAATGTAAGCAATGAATGTCTAATTTAACAATCAAAGCATAAATTTGCTTATGATTAGCCCGGAAGAAGAACAATTCTACCTGCAATGGGAAAAAGAGAGAACGCTCCCCCATTATAAACGCAAACCTTTTTTAAGAGGTTTAAGTTTTGGCTTAAGTATTGGCCTTCTCATTCTTATCATTTCAGAAACAGGCTGGTACGAAAGGGCCAGTATGGTGGCTAATATGAGGGGGAATGAAATATGGATAATTATTTCAATTTTGGTATTTTCCTTTGGATTTGCTTGGCTCTACCAACAATTCACCTCCGAGATGAACGAACAAAGATTTAATGAAATAAAGCATATAAAAAATAAAAAATGAACCTAATGAAACGAATGAATTTCAAAACCCCAATGACCCTCATTTTTCGCAATTTAGCCATCGCCAGCCTTGTTTTGGTGGCCCTATTTAGCCAAATTGGCTGTAGCAAGTCCTCAGCTAGTGAAAAAGACCAAATGACAAGCTATGCTGCTAAAAACAATATTACTTATGTATCAGACCCTAGTGGCGTATTATATCAAATAATTACAGCAGGAAATAGCAACAAGCCTAGGCTAACTAGCACAATTACAGTTACTTATACTGGTAAATTAATGAACGATAAAACCTTCGATAGCGGTACCATCACTTATCCGCTTAATAACCTTATTCCAGGTTGGCAAATAGCCCTTCCTTTAATAGGTGAAGGTGGCCAAATCAAAATCCTTATCCCATCCTCTTTAGGATATGGATCGTCTGGAAGTGGCAGTATTCCTGGCAATGCCCCCTTGTACTTTGATGTAAGCCTATTGAAGGTAAAATAATGGCTTTTTAGCCTTTATTTTGGCCTCTTTCCATTATATTTGCCGACTAAAAATCAGTTAACCACACTATTATGCAACTCAAAGGATTAGTGCGCTTTTTTACTATTGCGCTTATTTTAATTTGTCTTTATCAATTGTCATTTACTTGGTTCGTAAGAAGTCACGAAAAAGCCATGGAAGCGAAAGCTAGTTCATGGGTGAAAAAATTCCCAAAAGCGGATCAGGTATATCCTTCTAACAAAGAAGAGCAATTATTATACAACGATAGCTTAAACGATATTCAAAAAGCTTATTACAAGAAGTTATTAGACAGTACCAAAGACACGAAATTGGCTTTTGGTTTAACAACTTATGCTTCTGCTAAAGAAAAAGAATTAATGTTAGGCCTTGATTTACAAGGTGGTATGAGTGTAACCATGGAAGTAGGCTTAGATGGTTTAATTAAATCATTAGCTAACTATACCAAAGACCCTTCTTTCAACACTGCTTTGAACAATGCAGTTCAAAAGAAAGCTAATAGCCGTGCCGACTTAATTTCTTTATTTAGAGATGAATATGCCACTATTAACCCAACGGGCAAATTGGCTCCTTTATTTGCCACTAGAAGTAATGGTAAATTAAAGTTCGACGCTTCTGATGACGCAGTTGTTACTTACTTAAAAGAACAATCTACCCAAGCTTTCAACAATACTTACCGAATTTTAAGAACGCGTATTGACCGCTTTGGTTTAGCCTCTCCTAATATCAACCCTGATGCTACTAAAGGTATTATCAATATTGAATTAGCTGGTGTGAACGATAAAGAGCGTGTTCGTTCTTATTTACAATCTACAGCCAATCTTCAATTTTTTGAAGTATATACTTTTGAGAACAAAGATTTTCAAAATGGAATTATTGCTGCTGATAAAGCTATTGAAGCTAGCTTAAATGGCATTAGTGATACTACTGCTAATGTAAAAGTAGATACTTCTAAATTGAACCCTAACAAAAATCCTTTGTTAAAAATGGTTCAGTTTACGCAACCTTATCAAGGAAAAAATGGTCAATATATTTACCCTGCTGAAATTGGTTACACTTTCAAAAAGGATACAAGTAAATTGAATGCCTACTTAGCAATGGCTGAAGTGAAATCTAAGTTCCCATCGAACTTGGTATTCATGTATGGTAAAAATGAAAGTGAAGATGCTAAAAACAAAGATGTACTTCCTATCTATGCTATTAAAACTTTGGACAATGGTCAAGCAGAATTAGAAGGTGACCATGTTGCCAATGCTGCTCAAGATTTTGATGAAAGAGGTAAAGTAGCCATCAAAATGAATATGGATAAATTAGGTACTAGCATTTGGGCTAAAATGACATCTAAAAATGTTGGAAAGCCTCTTGCCATTGTACTTGACAATATTGTTTATTCAGCACCGAATGTAAACGATGCTATTACTACAGGTAACTCTTCTATCTCTGGAAACTATACTTTAAAAACAGCACAAGACTTAGCTGAAATTTTAGAGAGTGGTAAATTACCAGCCCCTGCTAAAATTGTACAAGAGCAATTAGTAGGTCCAACCTTAGGTTTGGCTTCTATTCAAGGTGGTGCTATGGCATTTGGAATTTCTTTCCTTGTCATTTTTGCTTTAATGTTATTATACTTTAACACAGGCGGATGGGTAGCAAACATCGCATTAGTATTAAACTTACTTTTCACTATTGGTATATTAAGCGCCTTAGGTTTTACTTTAACTGCACCTGGTATTGCAGGTTTAGTATTAACCATTGGTATGGCGGTAGATACCAACGTAATTATATTTGAGCGTATTAAAGAGGAATTAACAAAAGGAAAAAGTTATCAATTGGCTGTAACAGATGGTTACAAACGTTCTATGTCTCCTGTATTGGATGCACACGTTACTACCCTATTAACAGCTTGTATCTTAGCTTACTTTGGTTTAGGTCCAGTACTTGGATTCGCAACTACGCAAATCATAGGTATTTTACTTTCTTTATTCTGCGGAATTTTAGTATCTCGTTTAATTACCGATATCTACACAAGCAAGAACAGACACTTTGAATATTTCACTAAAATTTCAAGAGGTATCTTTAAACATGCTGCTTATAAGTTCATTGAATTCAGAAAGTATGCTTATATGTTATCTGCTGTAGTTTTAGTAATGGGTATTGCTAGTTTCTTTAACGGATTTGACGAAGGTGTTGAATTTGCTGGAGGAAGAAGCTACACTATTAAGTTTAACAAAGCTGTGAATATTGAATCTGTAAGAGATGATTTGAAAAAAGTATTTGGTGAGTCTCCTATTATTAAAACAGTAGATTCTAAAAATCAAATAAACATTACTACTTCTTATAAGATTAAAGAACAAGGCAACAATATTGATGCAGAAGTAGAAGCTTTATTATTTAAAGGTTTAGAGAAGCAAATGCCAGCAGGAACTTCATTAAAAGAGTTCGAATCTCAGTATAAGCAAAGTTCTCAAACAGTACTTCCTACTATCTCTGATGATTTAAAAGCAGGTGCTACAAAAGCAACCATCTTTGCATTAATTGCAATTTGTTTATACATATTTATTCGTTTCCGTGATTGGAGATATTCTTTAGGAACTATTTTCTCTTTATTACACGATGTATTTGTAACCTTAATCGTATTTAGTTTCTTAAGAAAAGTGGTTCCTTTCCCATTAGAGATTGACCAGCATTTTATTGCTGCCATTCTAACGGTAATTGGTTTCTCTATGAACGATACTGTAATTGTATATGACCGTATTCGTGAGGATAGTCAATTAATGAAAGGTGTAGACAATGCTACAATCATTAACAAGGCCATTAACCAAACATTGAGTCGTACTATTATGACATCCTTAACTGTGTTCTTAACTATCTTAATCTTATTCATCTTTGGTGGAGAAGTAACAAGAGGTTTTGCATTCGCTATGTTAATTGGAGTTATTACAGGTACTTACTCTTCTATCTTTGTAGCGGCTCCTGTATTAGTTGACTTTGCAAAAAGTCGCCCATTAGGACGTGAAGAGAAAAAGAAATAATAAGACTTACTTATAAATAAAAAGCCCCTCGAATTATTGAGGGGCTTTTTTTATGCTACAATATTATTGCTGACTGAAATTTGTTTAAAATTTTATTATAAGAATAATAGATTTTTTAAGAAAGAAATGCTGTTCTGAGCGGACATTTCTTAATCGTAGTCTGAAATTTGTTTAAAATTAGATTTAAAACAATACTCATTCGAGCGAACTTTGTGAGCAAAGCGATCAGAGAGCGAGAATGATGTATTTTTTAAACTAATTTTAAACGGCAAATGAAGT
>JBEGKS010000119.1:0-4785 GCA_041183945.1 Bacteroidota bacterium
TACCAGATGTTTGGGGTCTAACTTAACCAATTCTTTATATATTTTAGATGAGCCAAGTATTGGCCTACATTCAAGAGATACTGAAAGGCTTATTAAAGTATTACAAAACTTAAGAGACTTAGGCAATACAGTAGTGGTGGTAGAGCACGATGAACAAATTATGCGTCACGCCGATCATATCATAGACATGGGCCCTTTGGCAGCGCATCAGGGCGGAGAAGTAGTAGCAGTAGGCAATGCAGCGGCACTTATCAAAGATAAAAATAGTTTAACCGGAAAATATTTGAGTGGAGCTTTAAGTATACCTATTCCTGCTAAAACAAGAATCTCCAAACACTTTATAAAATTAGAAGGAGCTTACTTGCATAATTTAAAAACCATTGATGTAAATTTTCCATTACATAGTTTATGTGTAGTAAGTGGAGTGAGTGGAAGCGGAAAAACTACCTTGGTGAAACAAGTTTTGTATAATGCTTTATTAAAAGCAAAACAATTACCTACAGAAATAGTGGGAGGGTATAATGCCATTAGTGGTGACTTACACTTGATTGATCAAATAGAAATGGTGGATCAAAATCCTATTGGAAAATCATCAAGGTCTAATCCGGTTACTTATATTAAAGCATACGATGCTATTAGAGATTTATATTCCAAGCAGGCCCTTTCAAAAATTAGAGGCTTCTTGCCTAAACATTTTTCTTTCAATGTAGATGGAGGCAGATGCGATACCTGTAAAGGTGAAGGAGAGCAATTAGTAGAGATGCAATTTTTAGCCGATGTGCATTTAACCTGTGAGGATTGTGGAGGAAAGAGATTTAAAGAAACAGTATTAGAAGTTCAATACAAAGGAAAAAGTATTTACGAAGTTTTAGAGATGAGTGTAGATGAGGCGATTACATTTTTTAGCGAAGAAAAAAATATTGTACTTGCTATAAGTCCATTGCAAGAAGTGGGATTAGGTTATGTAAAATTGGGTCAGAGCAGTAGCACTTTAAGTGGAGGGGAAGCACAGAGAGTAAAACTAGCTAGCTTTTTAGGAAAGGGCAAGGCCAGTAGTAAAATGTTATTCATATTTGATGAGCCTACTACCGGATTACATTTTCATGATATTCATAAATTATTAAAAGCCTTTAATGCTTTAATAGAGCAGGGGCATTCTTTAATAGTAGTAGAACATAATACCGATATTATTAAAGTAGCCGACTGGGTAATTGATATGGGACCAGAGGCAGGCGAGGGCGGTGGTACCGTTGTTTATGCGGGTGTGCCCAAGGGTTTAGCCAAATCCAAGGCTTCTCAAACAGGGAAGTACTTAGGCTAATTTCTATGTAACTTGTTTAAAATCAATTAATTAGATAAATTAAATTTATCAGTTTAAAAATTCTTTTATTATTTTTGTTGTAACTAAAAAATAGTTGCAAATTTGTATGACAAAGAAAGATAAACTACTAGAAAGGTTCTTAGCACAGCCAAAGGACTTTACTTATAACGAATTAAAAACAATGTTAAGTGGACTTGGTTATCAAGAATACCACTTAGGAAAAACTTCTGGGTCGAGAGTTTCGTTTCATAATGAAACAATAGGGCATGAATTTAAAATTCACAAACCACATCCAGGAAATATTCTTAAACCCTATTTGATGAAGTATATCAATGAAAAATTAAAAGAAAGAAAATGAAAAACACATTAAGCTACAAAGGTTTTATCGGATCTGTTAATTACACAGATGAAGATCAAGTTTTATTTGGTAAAATTGAAGGCATATATGATTTAGTTACCTATGAATCAACTGAAGTGGGGGACTTAATACAACAATTTAAAATTTCAGTAGATGAGTATATTGAGTCCTGTAAGCATTTTAATAAACCATTATTGAAAAGTTATAAAGGATCCTTTAATGTACGCGTGAAGCCAGCGATACACCAAAAAGCTGCCTTACTTGCTACTATGAAGGGAATTAGCTTAAACCAGTTAGTTCAAAATGCTATAGAGAAAGAATTAGAAGCAGCTTAGTTTTAGCAGCTTAGGTTTAATTTCTATATAAATCCTGGCTAGTGAAAAAGACTAACGTAATCTATCAGCACTTTTCACTTTGCGTTCGTCTTTGTAAATATTCACTATTGCCATTATTTGTAAAACGGGTATGATGAATAATGCAAGAGAAGGTAAAGTGAAGCCGCCACCAGGGTTGGCTATGACTATTTTGTAAACAAAGTATCCAATAAGTACTGACAATAAAAAGTTTATAAGTACTACTTTTAGTTGCAACATACGGTTGCCGTATAAAAAGATAGTGATAAAAGAAAGGCAAGCACTAAATGCTAAAGAGATAAGCGTGCTGTACTGAGCGCTACCATTAATTTCTAAAGCAAAGGGAGTAGGCGTATAATAAAAAGGAAAACGCAGAGCAGAAAAGGCTGCAGCGCTGGCAAGTAAAAGCCAAATGGATTGTATTCTTTGTATCATAGTATAAAGTTAATCTATTTCAAATAAAAAAACCTCCGGGAGAGGGAGGTTCTTTCTATACTGATTAAACTCATTAAAATCAAATGCTTAGTTTATCCTAGTTCTGGATACAATACAAACTGCTCCATAAACTTGTTTACTTCTTTTTTAGTTTCTGCCAAAACAGTTTCATTGTCTGCATTCATTAAAGCTTTGTCAATAGCTTCTACTACAAATGGAATATGTGTTTCAGTCATACCGCGAGTAGTAATAGCAGCCACACCAAAACGAATACCTGAAGTAACAAAGGCAGATTTATCATCGTATGGCACCATATTTTTATTAGCAGTAATATCGGCATGTCCTAAAACTTGTTCTGCTTTTTTACCACTAATATTTTTATTGCGTAAATCTATTAACATTAAATGATTATCGGTACCACCACTAATAATTTCATATCCTTTCGCAACAAATGCAGCAGCCATGGCTTTCGCATTGGTTTGTACTTGCTTCTGATACACCATAAATTCATCAGATAAAATTTCTCCAAAGGCAATGGCTTTAGCAGCAATCACGTGTTCTAATGGTCCACCTTGTGTACCAGGAAACACTGCCATATCAATAATATTGGACCATAATCTTAAATTCCCTTTCATGTCTTTCAAGCCTAAAGTATTCTCACCGTCTTTCGCCATCATAATAACGCCACCACGTGGTCCGCGTAAAGTTTTATGTGTAGTAGATGTTACAAAATGACAATGATTAAATGGAGAACTTAATAAACCTTTTGCAATTAAACCAGCTGGATGTGCAATATCGGCAAGTACAAAAGCACCTACTTCATCGGCTACTTTTCTAATGCGTGCGTAATCAATATCTCTACTATAAGCACTTGCACCACAAATAATTAATTTAGGCTTATGGGCTCTTGCTTGGCTTTCTAACATTTCATAATCAATCAACCCCGTTTCTTTTACGACTCCATAAAAATGAGGCTTATAAGTTTTACCAGAAAAATTCACTGCACTTCCATGCGTTAAGTGACCACCCATGCTTAAGTCCAAACCTAAAATTGCATCACCTGGTTGTAAAATAGCAAGCATAAGTGCTGCATTGGCTTGGGCACCACTATGTGGTTGCACATTCGCGTACTCCAAACCAAAAACTTCTTTTAGTCTGTCAATGGCTAAGGTTTCAGTTTTGTCAACAATTTCACAACCTCCGTAATAACGACGGCCAGGATAACCTTCTGCATATTTATTAGTCATCACACCACCCATGGCTTGCATAACTTGTAAGCTGGTAAAGTTTTCAGAAGCGATTAATTCAATGCCTCTTCTTTGGCGTTCTAATTCTTGACGGATAATGTCAAATACAAGGGTATCTCTTTGCATGGCTCTATTTTTAAGGTTCTATTTTGCAAAAATAAATCATTAATAAGCCTAGTCAAAGTCCAAGTTTCAACAGTTGGCCGCCTAATATCCACATTTTCAAGCGCTTTGCTTAAAATTGACCAATTGAAGCCCAAATTTGTACTATTACTAACAGTTATTTGCTACTTTTAACTCCCCCAAAAAGGTAAATTATGAAGGCTATTATTCCCGTTGCTGGAGCAGGCGCAAAACTCCGCCCTCATACCTATACACAGCCCAAGGCGCTGATACCTATTGCAGGTAAAACCATACTTAGTTTTATTGTAGATCAGTTAAAAGAAGTGGGTATTACAGAATTTATTTTTGTAGTAGGGTACTTAGGTGATAAAATTCAGGACTATGTTAATGCTACCTATCCGAATCTAACGACTCATTTTGTGTATCAGAATGACAGACTAGGAACCGCGCATGCTATTGAATTAGCAAAAGCCATTGTAGGCGATGATGAAGTTTTTATTTCTTTAGGAGATACTATTTGTGAATTTGATATTAAGGAAGTAATGGATAGCCCTTATAGTATGTTGGGTGTAAAAAAAGTAGATGATCCAAGACAGTTTGGAGTAGTGGAAATGAATGAAGACTATTTTGTAGAACATGCGGTAGAAAAACCAGCCATCCCAAAATCGAATAAAGCATTAGTAGGTTTATATAAAATAAAAGAGTCGGCCATTTTATTTGAATGCTTTCAACAATTATTTACCGACAATATAAAATCCAATGGTGAATACAATTTAACCGATGCGATTGACTGCATGATAAAAAAAGGAGTGCAGTTCAAAGGCTTTAAAGTAAATCAATGGTATGATTGCGGTAAGAAAGAAAATTTATTAGAAGCCAATGCAGTGCTGCTTAAAAAAACAGGGGGCTTGGTGGTTGCGCCAGAAACTTATCCTAATAGTATTATTA
>JBEGKS010000120.1:0-6552 GCA_041183945.1 Bacteroidota bacterium
TTACAAGCTGCTTATAAAGTAGTGAATAAAAATCCATTGGGCTCGGCTGCGGGCTATGGCTCTTCTTTTCCTATTAATAGAACCAGAACCACTGAATTATTAGGTTTTGAATCTTTGAACTATAATGTGGTGTATGCACAAATGGGTAGGGGCAAGGCGGAAAGAGTCACCGCTATGGCCATTGCCAATATTGCCGATACTTTGTCTAAATTAAGTATGGACGCTTGTTTGTTTATGAATCAAAATTTTGGGTTCATTCAATTTCCAGAAGCGTTAACCACTGGCTCAAGCATCATGCCGCATAAAAAAAATCCTGATGTATTTGAATTAATAAGATCTTATTGCAATAGAATAAAAGCCCTGCCGAATGAAATAATGATGATGACTACAAACTTACCTTCTGGTTATCACCGCGATTTACAATTATTAAAAGAGCATTTATTTCCCGCTTTTGCTCAATTAAATAATTGTATTGAGATGGCTTCTTTAATGATACAAAATATGGAAGTCAAAAAGAATATATTGGAAGATGCCAAATACCAATACTTATTTAGTGTGGAGGAAGTGAACAAACTGGTTTTAACGGGTATGCCTTTTAGAGATGCCTATAAGCAAGTGGGAGCAGCCATTGAATCGGGTAAATTTACCTATTCTACAGAGATAATGCATACCCATGAAGGCAGTATCGGGAATTTAGGTACGGCTATTATAGCCGAGAAAATGAGTTCGGTAGTGGCTGAAATGGGTTTTGAGAAAGTAGAACAAAGAATTACCGAATTATTAAATATCTAATGTATTTTTGCCTCCGCATCTATCTTTAAAAAATAGCATAATGAGTATAATGAAAAAACAAATTTTAGTATTAATGGCAGTTACTACATTGCAATTAGTACAAGCACAAACAAATACAAGGCCATCCCTTTCGGTGAAAACAGTTCCAGCTCAACTATTGAAAGTAGGAAATACTAAATTAACCATGAGTGTTACGCCCCCTTTAGTCATTAAAAATGTTAAAGACAGTGCCTCTTACGCATTGGGGTATAGAATTGCGCAAAGCTTGAATGGACAAGGCTTACAAAAAATTAATCTTGCTGTTTTCAATAAAGGATTATTAGCAGGATTCGAAGGAAAGTCAATTATTATTGATAGTATATTAGATTATTGTATTAAAACATACCAAGAAACAATGAGTGCAGAAAAATCAGCCGCTAACAAGTTAGCAGGACAAGAATTTTTAGTAAAAAATGCTAAAAAACCAGGTGTCGTTAGTTTACCTAACGGTATTCAGTATGAAATTTTAGTAGCCGGAAAGGATACTATTAAGCCTACTATAAAAGACAAAGTAAGATGTCATTACCATGGCACTTTAATTGATGGAACTTGGCACTTTAATTGATGGAACTGTATTTGATAGTTCTGTTCAAAGAGGAGAGCCTATTACCTTCCCTTTAAATGGGGTTATTAAAGGATGGCAAGAGTCATTACCCTTAATGTCAATTGGAAGTAAGTGGAGATTATATATCCCTGCTGAATTAGGTTATGGCGATCGTCAAGCAGGTCCAATGATTGGCCCAGGCTCTACTTTAATTTTTGAAGTAGAATTATTAGGCATCGAATAAGCTTTCTAAAAGTTTTTTAACAATAGGGACTTAATAGTAAATCATCTACTCATTAAGTCCCTATTTATAATTAAGATAAATATGCATCCCATGAAAAAATATCTATTCGCCTTCATTTTCTCTGTAGTCTTGTTTGCTTGTTCTCCGAACAATGTAACTATCGATTCATCTGTTGTAAAAATGATGGATAGTGCAGGTCTGGTGGGTAGCTTTGCTTTATTGGAAAATGGTACGGGTAAATTTACCATTGCTAATTTATCTCATTATAAAGACTCTGCTTCTTCTCCATTAAGTAGTTTCAATCATAACCAAGCCAGTTGGGTGTCGATGGATTCTACTCCCTATTATCAAAATATAATTAATCAATTGGGAAGAAAAGAAATTTTAAAAATTATTGACTCTATACATTATGGAAAAGGAGTCGTGAGTGCTAATATGAATGAATTCTGGAAGGACGGCTCACTGAAAATAACGGCCGATGAACAATTAGGGTTAATCAAAAGGGCTTTTTTTAAAGACCTACCTTTTCAAAAGCGTTCTCAAGAAATTTTCAAAAAGATGATGGTGAAAGAAGAAAATAGTAATTATACATTATCGTATATCCACGCCACCGACAGTACTACGAATAATTCATGGGTGCTTGGTTTTGAGGAAGAAAATACACATATTTACTTCTTTGTTTTACATACAACGGGTAAAACAGCAGCTGCCAGTAACAATTCGGTAACATTGTTAAAAAAGATACTCTTAGAGCAAGGTTTTCTACAAGGCCTTCGTTAATATTTTAGACATTACTTCAATTAAATAATTATCTTTACGGTAGTTAATTATGGAACAGTACTGCAACTCTATTACATCTTATAATCGTTTAATTACACGCGAAGTAAAAGTGGGTAACCTCATTATTGGAGGAGGCCATCCTATTAGGGTGCAAACTATGACCACGACCGATACTTTAGACACTGAAAAAACAGTAGCTCAAGTAATTCGTTGTATTGAAGCTGGTGCAGAATTAGTTAGAATTACAGCCCCTAGTAAAACGGAGGCAGAAAATTTAGCGGCCATTAAAGCTTCACTTCGCGCGAAAGGATATACTACTCCTATTGTTGCCGATATTCATTTCACACCCAATGCTGCAGAAATTGCTGCCACTATAATTGAAAAAGTGAGAGTGAATCCAGGCAATTATGTGGACAAGAAAAAATTTGAACAAATTGAATATACGGATGAAGAATATGTAGAAGAGATTGAACGTATTAGAGAAAGATTCACCCCCTTAGTACTTATTTGTAAAGAGCATGGAACGGCTATGCGCATTGGAACTAATCATGGTTCATTAAGCGATCGTATCATGAGTAGGTATGGAGACACCGCCATTGGCATGGTAGAAAGTGCTATGGAATTTTTACGTATTGCAAGAAGTTTGGATTATCATCAGATTATTTTAAGTATGAAATCGAGTAATCCACAAGTGATGGTACAGGCTTATCGATTACTTATTCAACAAATGCAAAACGAATTCAATGAATGCTATCCTTTGCATTTAGGTGTTACGGAAGCAGGAGATGGTGAAGATGGTCGTATTAAAAGTGCCGTAGGCATTGGTACTTTATTAGAAGACGGCATTGGAGATACTATTAGAGTAAGTTTAACGGAGGATCCAGAATTAGAAATTCCAGTTTGTAAAGATTTAGTAAAAAGATATCCTGGTAATAGAGTCAAAGGCGCTGATATGATTCCGCCTATTACCCATTTACCCTATAGTCCCTTTGAGTATAAAAGAAGAGAAACCATTCAAGTTAGCACCATCGGATCTAAGTCGGTGCCAGTGGTAGTGGCTAATTATAAAAATAAAACAGCATTATTACCTGAACATTTAAATGCCATTGGTTATATATACGACCAGGCCATTGATAAATGGACTATTACCGATGCGGCTGCCGATTTTATTTATAGCCCCAACGAATTATTGTCTTTTGATTTGCCAGGTACTTTACGTGTTATAACATCTCCTGCACTTTGGGAGACTGCCACAGATACAAATAAGTATTTACCCTTATTTAATTTCAAAACTTATTTCCAATCGACTTATAAAAGTGATAGCATCAATTTTGTAGAAGTAGATTGTTATGGAAGTAAAAATGGCATTAGAGACGAGCAATTAGTTTCTATATCCAAGGATCCTACGGTTGTATTTTGTTTAAGTAGTACTTTATCACATGCCATGCCAGCGGTTAGAAGAATGATGATGCGCATGATGGAATTGAAAATTCAATCTCCTGTAATTTTAGTAACAGATAGTGCATGGCAAAGTACCGATGAGCACTTAATTCATTTTGCTACTGAAACCGGTGCACTATTATTAGATGGTTTTGGAGATGGCATTTGCATTGGTTTGCAAGGCAAACAAGTGGAAATAGATGCTAATGAGAATGAAGCAGGCGCTGAGTCTGGTAAGTCTAGTAAGGTATCAGGGAGAAATTATTATAATAATAATTCTGTAGAACAATTTTTAAATTCAACGGCTTTTGGTATTCTACAAGCTACCCGTACTAGAATTTCTAAAACAGAATATATTTCTTGTCCAAGCTGTGGTAGAACCTTATTTGAATTACAAGAAACGACTGCTAAGATTAGAGCAGTGACCAGTCATTTAAAAGGATTAAAAATTGCTATTATGGGTTGTATCGTGAATGGTCCTGGAGAAATGGCCGATGCCGATTTTGGTTATGTGGGAAGTGGAGTGGGTAAGATAACTTTATACAAAGGAAAAGAAGTGATGAAGCGAAATATTGATAGTGCAGTGGCAGTGGATGAACTTATACTTCTTTTAAAAGAGCATAATGCTTGGATTGACTTAGTCTAATATGTTTGACTAGTTTTTTATTTAATATTAATCATGTACCTACTCATTTATATTTTTGTTTATTTAATCTCCCTTCTGCCTTGGAGGCTGCTTTATTTTATGAGTGATATTATTGCATTGTTATTGCAACATGTTTTCAAATATCGCGCAAAAGTGGTGCAGCAAAATTTAGCCATTGCTTTTCCACAAAAAACAGCAAAAGAAAGACAAGCAATTGCCAATGAGTTTTATCAGCAGTTTACCGATTCCTTTATTGAAACCTTTAAACTTATTTCTATTTCTGATAAAAATTTTGAAAAAAGGTTTACCTCTAATGTAGAAGTCTTAAATAAATTATATGCCAGCGGTCAATCGGTTCAAATAATGGCGGGTCATTTTTTTAATTGGGAATTTGCCAATTGGGGTGTAGCTAAATATGGAAACTATCCATTCATTGCAGTGTATATGCCTTTGAGCAACCCTCATTTTAATAAAATTATTTTAAAATTAAGAATGCGTTATGGCAGCATCATGATTGCTGCTACTAATTTCAAATCTCAGTTTCATAAGTATGCTAGTCAAGGCGCCTATGCAATGGCTTTAGCTGCAGATCAAAACCCAGGTAATCCTTTGTCGGCTTATTGGGTGCCTTTTTTTGGTAGGCTTACCCCATTTGTAAAGGGACCAGAGAAAGGGGCGCTCTTAAATAATACAGCCCAAGTATTTGTACATTTTTACCGTGTCAAAAGAGGGTATTATCATTCTGAATATGAAGTCATGACTACTTCGCCTAATTATTTCAAAGACGGGCAACTCACTGCTTTGTATGTAAGAATATTAGAGGAGAAAATTAAAGCGAAGCCCGCTAATTATTTATGGAGTCATAGAAGATGGAGATACGAATACGATGCGAAGAAGCATGAAAAACTAGTAGTGCATTAGTTCAATAAAATATCGTCATCAGTAGGAGCTTTAGTTTTGGTTACTTCAAAACTAAATTTATCTTTCAAAGTTTGTACTGCTTCCCAACCACCAAGAACAACTCTTATATTATGAATGCCTTGTTTTTTTAAAAGGCTGGCAGCGAGTGTACTATTGTCTCCGTTTTCGGTAAGTATATAAATATTAAAATGCTCATCTAGTTCCGACATAGACCCAGGGTCACCCATATCTGCTAAAGGGAGGGATACTGAATTTTTAATGTGGCTTTTATCAAAGTCGGCTTCTGTTCTACAATCTAATACCATTAAGTATTCATCAAATGGAATATCCATGGCCAACTCGTCTACTTCCACGTCTATAATTAAATCGTATCTTTTACCTGCAGCGGTCCAACTGGCAAAGCCTCCATTTAAATAACCCTTAATGCCCGTGAATTCGGCCTTTGTAAAATAAGCAAGGGTTTCTGCTGCAATGGCTTCTTCTAGAATAAATACAATGGGGCTATCCTTTCTAATGATGTCCATGGCAATAGCATATTTAGCTGTTGCTGGTGTAATATGTATTGCATTAGGAATATAGCCTTCCATTATTGAGCTAATAGGTCTTGCATCAATAATTAATACAGACTCATCTTCAATGACTTCAAGAAATTGTGCTAAGGATAACTGCATACTATCCAACTAGTTGTTCTACAAATTTATTGATTTGCTCTAATCGATTATAATCGACTGCATAATAAATAAATTTTCCTTCACGAATAGTAGTTACAATACTAGCTCTTCTAAGAATTGCTAAATGTTGAGAAGCTACAGATTGCTCCAATCTTAATTTTACATAAATTTCTGTAACCGTTACTTTTTTATGTTCGTCAATAAGTTTAACTATTTGTTGACGAAGCTTATGGTTTAAAGCACGCAAAATCATAGCAGCTTTTTTGCTGTGTAGTAAATCTACTTTTAATGGACTTGCACCATTCGCTAATTGCAATTGTGGTAATGATTGGTTCATATTCTTTTATTTGGGGGTTAAATTCTATTACAAAATTACAATTAAATTTTAAAAATATAATTAATATTTTAATATGTAAAATATTAAAAGCATAGGTTTTGTGCATGAAATATGCCATCTGCTTAGATTATCTTATAC
>JBEGKS010000121.1:0-4769 GCA_041183945.1 Bacteroidota bacterium
TTTATAGATCAAAATCAGATTTTTTTATTATAGACCAAGCAGACTCAAAGCTACTTGAATTTCATCAATTTTGCTATCAAAATCACCTATTTTGCTATTTAATTTATTTAGTATCAAAATAACAAAAAATTAAAAAAAAGGATCGAAATTAACATATATAAAATATTTTAATATTAATTATAATACCCTTTAAACTACCCTCAAACATGAAATCAAGAATTCCTCTAGCCGTTTTTCTATTTATGAGCCTATTGTCTAAAGCACAAACAGATAGCGCTAAAGCGCCTGTGGCTTCGACTAGCTATACCATTTATTTTGATGGGTATTATAAGAGTGATTTTTCAAAACAGTCAACCAACAATAAAACCAGTTTTACCAATTCGAATCAATCACTTCAATTAGGAATGGCATCTATTAAGTTAGATCATACAAATGGAAATTTTGCCGGAACGGTTGACCTAGGTTTAGGAAAGAGAGCCCAAGAGTTTTCTTACAATGATAATGGAGTAGCGCAAGCTATTAAACAAGCTTATATAAGTTATGCACCTATGAGTGGACTTAAGATTACGGCAGGTAAATGGGCAACACATATTGGTTATGAATTATTAGATGCCTATTCCAATAGAAACTATAGTATGAGTTATGGATTTTCTTATGGTCCCTTTTTTCATACAGGTTTTAGAGCAGATATTGCTTTAGGGGGGAAGTCGGCAATGATGATTGGATTTGCACAACCTACGGACTTTGTGAGTACTTCTTCGCCCGATAAAATGCTTATTGCGCAGTTCAGTACCAGTTCAAAGAACGATGTATTAAAAGCTTTTTTGAATTATCAAGGAGGTAAAGACAAATCACAATTTGATCTAGTATTAAATGGGGTGGTAAGTAGTCAGGTAGGTATTAACTATGATGGTACTATTGCCAATATTTCTGGAAAGAATTGGACAAGCAATGCTGTGTATGTGAATTATGACCCTTCTGCTAAATTCGGATTCACTTTAAGATCGGAATATTTTAATGATAGTAAAAATGCAGTAGGGGTGGGTACTTCCATTTTTCAAAATACCTTATCTGCGAATATTCATTTTTCTAAGCTAACCCTTATTCCAGAAATAAGATTTGACAATGCAAAAGATAAAATTTTCTTTAACACGAATAATAATTTAAATCAGTATGCAGGTAATTTCTTAGTGGCGGCTGTATATAAATTTTAATGTTGAATAATATAATAAGTAATAAAATGTTTTTATAGTTCAGGTTTATTGGTTTAAGCAAGCAATCGTTAATCGGGCCCCATTTCTATGGGGCCCTCTTTTTTGTATCCCTTTAATATACTATTTAAATAAAACCTAGTTTTTTTAATACTAAAAGCATTAAATTCATTAACGAATTAGGCAAATCGTCCATACTTAAATTTAATAATATGAAAATGAAGTCTTTGTTTATACTTGCCCTTATTGGGTTATTTTGTATAACAACAAATGTAGTGGCGCAAACTGGTAAAACTGGTGCGGTGAGAGTAGTAGTGGCAGGCATTACGCATGGCCATGTAGCTTGGATTTTAAATAAAGCGAAGACCGATGTAATTGAGATTGTAGGTATTTATGAACCTAATAAAGCCATTGCTGAAAAAAATGCTATTAAATTTAATTTAAGTAAAGATTTATTTTATAGCAATTTATCAACAGCGCTTGATAAAACAAAACCAGAAGCGGTTGTCGCATTCGGTTCTATTCATGAACATTTAAAAGTAGCTGAAGCAGCAGCCCCAAGAGGTATACATATTATGGTGGAAAAACCACTGGCTTCTAATTTAAAAGAAGCCTTAGCTATGGAAGCATTAGCTAAAAAGAATAATGTAATGCTACTTACCAATTACGAGACTTCATGGTATCCTTCTACTTTTGAAACTTTCAGGCTTATTAAAGAAGAGAACTATGTGGGACAAATAAGAAAAGTAGTTTTCCATCATGGGCATCAAGGTCCTAAAGAAATTGGAGTGAGTCCAGAATTTTTTAACTGGTTAACCGATCCTATTGAAAACGGGGGAGGGTCTATTGTAGACTTTGGATGTTATGGGGCGAACTTAATGACTTATTTAATGCATGGGGAAATGCCTATTTCTGTAACAGCTGTTACGAATCAGTTCAAGCCATCTATTTATCCTAAGGTAGATGACAATGCTACTATTATAGTGAACTATGCTAAAACACAGGCGGTATTACAACCTTCATGGGCCTGGACTTTTGCAAGAAAGGATATGGAAGTATACGGAGATTCTGCTTATATCATTGCTGTGAATGCACAAAAAATGAGATTGAGAAATAAAGAAGCGGCACCTGAAACAGAAAAAACGGTAACTGAAAAAGATATACATGTATTTACCGACCCTTTCTCTTATTTACATGCAGTATTAAGAGGTAAAGAGAAAATAGAACCTTATGGTTTATACTCTACTGAAAATAATGTAATGGTGAATCGTATTTTAGAAGCAGCTATTCAATCGGCTAAAACAGGTAAGACTATTTATTTAAAATAAAACTAATTGAGTCACTATGCTAACTGACTAAATCAATAAATAACTTATAGAAATAGCAAAAAAAGGTCTCGAAATTTCGAGACCTTTTTTTTATTAATCTTTCCAGCGCCATTCGCCAGCAATTTGCAATGGCTCTTTTAAATTATTTTTAATTAAGAATGCCTTTGTTTCAGCATCGGTAAAATGTTTCGATTTAATTTCATCGGCATCGGCAACACCATATAATAGCATTGATCCAAAACGAACCGTGTTCTTCATGCCATTTTCTTCCACTAAACTAAATACATCACAATCGGCATGGTAACAAGGTCCTGCGTTTTTAGGTAGTCCACCACCAGCGCCACCACCAGTTGGCACGCCTTGTAACATGAAGGGTTGATGGTCACTATGTAATCCAGCACCTGCTCTAAATAAATTAGTAAAAGAAGTATCAATGGAATGTGCAATGGCGCCAATACCTGTAAATAAATCTTTACTATCTTCTGCACTTGTTGAATAGCCTTTAATATCATTACTCATATCATAATTCATCATGTATCTAATTTGATTAATGGTTTTATTTTTAATGGCATCATCTACATAGGCCCTTGATCCCAATAAGCCTTCTTCTTCTCCCATAAACATAACAAAGTCAATAGTACGGGCAGGCATAAGGTTTAACTTTTTAAAAGTTCTAGCCATATCTAAAACAGAAAAAGAACCAATGCCATTGTCAATAGCACCAGTTGCTAAATCCCAACTATCTAAGTGTCCACCAATCACAATTTTTTCATTCGCTAAAGTTTTGCCTTTTAAAGTTGCTACTACATTACGCGCTTTAATTAAACCAGAAAAGTTGGTCATTTTAATATGACTATATAATTTACCCGTTGCTAATTGTTCTTTTAATAATAGTCCATCTTCTTTACCCACACAAACTGCAGGAATAGGAATTAATTTTCCAGTAACTGATGCAGTACCTGTAAGTAGCACTCCATTGGGAGGTGTATTAATTACAATAATTCCTTTCGCGCCATATTTAGTAGCAATAGCTGTTTTTTCAGAACGGTGTAAACCTGGAGTACCTGGTTTAGAGCCGGGTAAAACACCTAAGTATACTAAAGCAATTTTACCTTTTACTTTCTCAGGGTTAGCTGCATAATCTTCTTCCACACCATTTCCCATGTCAACTACTTCAAGAGTAAGGTCTACTTTCACAGGAGAATGCGCCAAAGAAACCGACTTTATGGTTTTCAAATTATTCATATCACCACCAATGGTTACTTCCAAAGTTCCACGGCTCCAGCTTTCCACTTCAAAAGGTTGAAAACGTAGGTTGGTAAAGCCATAAGATTTTAATAAGTCATAAGCATATTGCTCGGCTTTTTTGCCATTTTCAGAACCGGTTAAACGGTGTCCAATGGTTTCAGAAGCAATTTTAAGTGAAGTATAGGCATTTGAATTTTCTTGCACTTCTTTATTAATGTTCGCAAATATGCCATTCCAAGCGGGCTTGGTTTGCGCCATCACAGATAGGCTAGTAGCCGAGATAAATAAGGTAAAAAACAGGCTAAATTTTTTCATATTTTTTATAGGATGAATGGTTTGAAATTTGATTAGAATGCTAATTTATTCAAATTAGACCATATTCTAGTAATCTTTTTAACAGCGGCAAAATTAAATATTGTAATTTTAGGTAGACAAAATTGTCAATCCTTAGACGCTATTTAAGCGCCTAATTAAATTTAATTGTATGTTATTTATTTTAATTGGAGTTGCACTATTTTTTGCAGCGGGCGCTCTTGAAAATTTTAATTTACCTGCTTATCTTGGTAAGGGTAGTATTCGTACTATTGGATTAGTGGTTATTGCTATTGGTGTATTAACTTCTTGCATTAAGCAAATTGATGCTGGAGAAATTGGAGTACAGTCCTTGTTTGGAAAAGTGCAAGATGAAGTAGTGACCAGTGGTTTAAACTTTGTGAATCCTTTAATGTCTATTAATACCATTGATGTTAGAACCCAAAATTATACCATGAGTGGAGTGCATTCAGAAGGAGAAATGGCGGGAGATGATGCCATTCGCGTTTTAACAGCAGATGGTTTAGAAGTAGTGATTGACTTAACTGTTTTATATAGAGTGCAATCTTCTGAAGCACCCAAAATTATAAGAGAGATAGGCTATGATTTTAAAAATGTAATTGTTCGCCCTATTACTAGAACTAAAATTAGAGACAATGCTGTTTATTAT
>JBEGKS010000122.1:0-5102 GCA_041183945.1 Bacteroidota bacterium
GTCTATTTGGTGGAGGAATGGCATTTTTTTAATCAATACCAATTTCACAAGGAAAAATTAGTCCTGCATAGGGCGAGTATGAAGTTTTATGAGCAGTTCTTAATCAAGCAGGGAGTAATAGTACATTATATTGAATCAATAGAAACTCGAAATAGGATCGCGTTACTTATTGAAAAGCTACATGCTAATAAAGTCAAACAAATTCATATAGTAGATCCAGTTGACAATTGGTTATTAGAAAAAATTAAATCAAGCTGTAAAAAATATGGAATTGAACTAACCATCTATGATAGCCCTAATTTTTTAAATACCATTAATCAGATAGCTGATTTTTTTTCAAAAAAGAAAACCTACTTTCATACCGATTTTTATACCTGGCAAAGAAAATCAAGAAATATTTTATTAGAAAAAGACGGTAAGCCTTTGGGTGGAAAATGGACTTACGATGCAGATAATAGATCTAAATTCCCTAAAAAAGAAGCTGCACCTAAATTACCATCGGCTCCGCCAAATAAATATATAAGATTATCCGAACAATTACGGTTCAGTGAACGAACATCATTTATTTGCTATCAATTTTGATAACACTGAAAAATGGCTTGAAGAATTTTTACAAGACCGATTTGAAAAATTTGGAATATATGAAGATGCCATTGTTGCTAAAGAATATGTTTTACACCATTCTGTGCTGAGTCCAATGCTGAATGTAGGTTTAATAAGTCCTCAGCAAATCATAGATCAAGCAATAACATTTTCAAATAAAAATAATGTTCCATTAAATTCTTTAGAAGGGTTCGTTAGACAGATAATTGGGTGGCGTGAATTTATCAGAATTGTGTATGAGCGGGAAGGTTCAAAACAGAGGACTACCAATTACTGGAAGTTTACAAGAAAAATCCCGACAAGTTTTTGGAAGGGGACAACGGGTATTACACCTATTGATATTACCATAAAAAAAGTTTTAGCCACTGGATATTGCCATCATATTGAAAGGCTTATGGTACTGGGTAATTTTATGCTTTTATGCGAGTTTGATCCCAATGAAGTATATATGTGGTTTATGGAAATGTTTATTGATGCATATGACTGGGTAATGGTTCCAAATGTATATGGCATGACACAGTTTGCAGATGGCGGATTAATGACCACTAAGCCATATATCAGTGGTAGCAATTATTTAATGAAAATGAGTGACTATGAAAAAGGAGAATGGCAACCCATTTGGGATGGTTTATTTTGGCGATTTATGCATGAACATAGAACCTTTTTCTTAAGTAATCCAAGAATTGGGATGCTAGTACACACTTTTGATAAAATGAGCACGGATAAACAAAAGACGCATTTAGACAATGCTAAAAATTTTTTAATAGAATTAGATAATCAAATTTAACTATGAAAGTACAAATAACAGCAAGCGATTTACTACAGATGGAGCAACGGAAAAGGGCACACTTAATCAATAGTGTCGGAGGCTTTAAAAATGTTTGTCTTATTGGTACCGTTGATAAAATTGGACAAACTAATTTGGCAATTTTTAGCTCTATAGTGCATATTGGTGCTAATCCTCCATTAATTAGTTTCATCATGCGACCAGATTCTGTTGAACGACACACTTTAGCGAATATCTTGGAAACTGGCTCTTATACTATTAATCATTTGAACGCGTCTATTTATAAGCAAGCACATCAAAGTTCAGCAAGGTATGCTAAAGAGGTATCCGAATTTGATGCTACAGGTTTAAGTACCGAATATAAAGCTAATTGCAAGGCGCCATTCGTAAAAGAAAGTAATGTACAACTTGAACTTGATTTTAAACAACGAATTGATTTAACCATTAACAATACTATCATGATTATCGGCGAAATTAAAAATATATTTTTCCCCGAGGGTTGTATGCAGGAAGATGGATTCTTGGATATTGAAAAAGCGGGAACGATCACCTGTTCGGGGCTTGATAGCTATCATTTATCTAAAAGTTTAGCGCGACTGCCTTATGCAAAAGTATAACCATTTGTTTCCAACGGATTACGAATCAATTCTGTCTAAAATAAATGCAATCCATCCTGAGAAATATTCAAAAACAAGAAATTTCTTAAATGGGGATATTACTTATTTGTCCCCATATATTTCAAGGGGAGTAATATCTACCAAGCAGTTAATGGATGCTGTTTTAAAAAATGGTTTTACTTTTTTACAAAGTGAGAAATTAATTCAGGAACTAGCTTGGCGTGAATATTATCAAAGGATATGGCAGGTTAAAAAAGAAAATATATGGGATGATTTAAAACAGGCACAACCAGGGTTTACTCATCATGAAATGTTAAATTCTTTATTAACCTGTGATACGGGGATTCAAGTAATTGATGAACATATTAATCATCTATACCAAGCAGGATATTTGCATAACCATATAAGGATGTATGTGGCATCTATTGCCTGTAATATTGGTAAAGCGCATTGGAAAATGCCTGCTAAATGGCTATACTATCATTTGTTGGATGGCGATATAGCAAGTAATAATTGCAGTTGGCAATGGGTGGCTGCATCATTTTCTTCAAAAAAATATTATTGTAATCAAGAAAATATTAATAAGTACACCAATACAAATCAAACTGATACTTTTTTAGATAATACTTATGAGCAAATTGCTAGCATAAAAGTACCTGATTCTTTAACATTAACCACTTCAATACAGTTAAATACAATTTTACCAAATACAAAAAGCCCTGTACTAGATTTATCTAAACCCACCCTTCTATACAACGCCTATAATTTAGATCCCAATTGGCGTGCAAATGAAAATGTAAACAGGGTATTGCTTTTAGAGCCATCTCATTTTAATGCGAATCCAGTGAGTGAAAAAGTGTTAAATTTCGTACTTGCGCTTTCTAAAAATATTCCTGACATACAAGTGTTTGTTGGAGAAGTATCAGAAATTTTAGCACTATATAAGGGAAGTGATTTTGAAATAAACGAACTAATCATTTCAAAAGAACATCCAGCATTTGAATATTATCCCGGTATTAAAGATCAACGGGATTGGATGTTCCCGTCTGTTACTGGTTATTACCCTTCCTTTTTTAAATTTTGGGAAAAATGTGTTCCATCCATACGATAAAAATACAATTCTAAATAGTAGTAGGGTACAATCCAAAAAAGGGACAATAAGTGTATTTTTGATTTTTCCTTTTTCATGTTTTAAAAAGTTATTTATATATGAATACCATTCAAAATGCTTTAAATGTTTTCAATGAACCTTTAATGGCATGTGGGACAAGCCCAATGACCGGTGCATATAGAGACGGCTGTTGCAATACGGGTTCAAACGACAGAGGAACACATACGGTTTGTGCGGCGGTTACCGATGCATTTTTACAATTTTCAAAAACTAGAGGTAATGATTTAACAATGGATTACCCGCCAACTAACTTTAAAGGGCTTGTGGCGGGTGATAAATGGTGCCTTTGTGTTTCTAGATGGATAGAAGCCTATCAAGCTGGTGTTGCGCCTCCCATTATATTAAAGGCAACTCATATTAAAACTTTAGAATATATCTCTTTAGATGAATTAATGAAGTTTGAGTATACGCCTATACAGCTAACCGACTGGACTGAAATAAATAATAAATTAGAAAAGACTTTTAAGTTTGATAACTATAATGAGGTGGTTTTATTCACCAATAAAGTAATGCAAATTGCAATAAACCAAGACCACCATCCAGAAATGAATATCCATTATAATTTTGTAAAAGTTCGCATCACTGATTATGAAAAAGGAGCTGTGTCAGATAAATGCAACCGATTTATTAAAGAGGTTAATAAGATAAAATAAGAAATTCCTCTGTTAAAGAGAAATGTACACTGAATTGGGTTTAGTCAATATTTTAATTTTATTCTATTTTTCAGATATCCCAATATACTTTTTTAAGGCTGTTTGGTTTTCTGCTTGTTTTGTTAAATAGTCCGCAACATCCGCTCTATTTATTCCACCTATATTTATTCCTTTGAATAATTTATTTTCAACACGGTATTTTTCTGTCAATTCCTTGTCTAATAGCCTTCCTGGCCTTACTACTGTCCAATTTAAATCTGTTGCAGTAATAATTTCTTCCATCTTTGTTTTGTCGGCATAAACATCTTTTAACATGTATTTCAAAAACATCTTTACTAACCATGGAACATAGTTTTTACTTTCTCCAGCCCCAAATCCCGTAACAAAAATAAATGGCACATTAATTTTATTCTCCCTGTGTATTTCCACTATTAATTTTGCAAAATCTGAAAACAGGGTAGTGGCTTTCATATTTTTACTAGTCCCTAATGTTACAATGATAGCTTCTGCATTTTGGATTGAATTTAATAAGTCAGTTTTATCAGTGGCATCGCCAAGTATCATTTTTAATGAATTGTTCTGTTCTGTTTTAATCTCAGATCGAGAAAGGGTGGTTATTGTATGGTTTCTGTCTAATCCTCTTTTTACTGTTTCTAGCCCTATTCCTGCGGAGGCTCCTATTATAGTAATATTCATTTTGCTTATTTATTTTTTAAATGTATTAAAACTTATTCAATGCTAGGTGAGAAATTTCTAACTATAATTAAATGTAATGCTGTATTAAAAAAGTACTAACACCTGCTATAAATCCAATGAGTGCAATCCAGCTCATTTTTTTTAGATACCAGAAAAAATCTATCTTTTCTATTCCCATTACAGCTACTCCTGCAGCAGAACCAATAATTAAACAAGAGCCGCCTGTTCCAGCCGTGAATGCTAATAATTCCCAGAAATAATGATCCTTAGGAAAATCATTAAGGCTATACATGCTTTGTAAAGCTGCCACTAAAGGTACATTATCAAAAACAGCAGACAACAAGCCAATATATATTGCAACCAAATTAATATTACCAACACTATTATTTAATGTAATTGCCATTTGAGGCAGTATTCCTATAACTTCTAAAGAAGAGATACTCATTAATATACCAAAGAAGAATAAAATACTTGGTGTGTCTATTTTTCTAAGGGCATGGCTCACAGATAAGATTCCTTTTTCATTGTCTTGCTTTCTTTTATGTATCAATTCTGTAATTGTCCAAATAATACCT
>JBEGKS010000123.1:0-4676 GCA_041183945.1 Bacteroidota bacterium
CGTGAGGATATTTCTCTGTCTCCGCAATTCTAATTTGTTTCTTATTGTGTTTTGCTAAAACTTCTCCCAAGGTATTTTCTAAATTATCATTTTCGAAAATGATATTTACTTTTTTAAAGGTCTCGTCATATTTTGTAATAGTGGTATAATGTAAATCCAATTTTTTCATACCGAAGTCTGGAAAGTCTTTTTGACTAAGTACTTCTGTAATTTCTCTGCAACGATCGGTTCTGAAATTAAAACAAAGCACGGCATCGCCTTCTTTGATAGTAGCAATTGCTGCGCCGTTTTCAGTTAAAACAGTTGGTTTTATAAATTCATCCGTAATATTATCAGCATAGTTGGCTTTAATACAATCAATAGCAGAAGCTGCCACAGGTCCTTCCCCTTTTACTAAACAGTCGTAAGCTAGTTGAACTCTTTCCCATCTTTTATCTCTATCCATGGCGTAGTATCTTCCACTAACTGTCGCAATTTTTCCTGCTGAATTTTTTAAATGATTTTCAAGGTCTTCGATATAGCCTAATCCACTTTTAGGATCGGTATCTCTTCCGTCCGTAAAGGCATGAATATACACTTGGCTTAAACCCTTTGCTTTGCATAAATCACAAATAGCTTTTAAATGACTTGTATGAGAATGCACGCCACCATCACTTACTAAACCTAATAAATGTAAAGGTTTATTATTTTGTTTTGCATAGTCAATAGAGGCAAGTAAAGTTGGATTACTTGCTAATTCTCCTGTTTTAATGGCTACATTAATTCTTTGTAATTCTTGGTACACAATACGACCAGCCCCTAAATTTAAATGACCTACTTCACTATTGCCCATTTGGCCATCGGGTAAGCCTACGGCTTCACCACAAGTCACTAAGGTGGAATTGGGATAATTCTTATATAAACTTGTTACGAAGGGTACTTTTGCTTGTTGTATAGCATCTGAAGAAGGGACAAGCCCCAAACCCCATCCGTCCATAATCACCAACATTAGTTTTTTTGACATAATTCTTCCTTTATTTTAGCCTTAACTTTGTTTTTATTAATTTGTACCACAAAGTTTCAAAATACTAGGCAGACTACAAACTTTATACTGTTATAATACCTGAAAAATGAGCAAAAAAGGCAAATCAAATCCATCTAGTCAAAATAGTTCCCCCTTAGTGTATAGTACTAATCCAGATTACATGCTGCCAAAGGAGGAAGAATCAGTTAATACGCTAGCGCCTGCGGATCAATTACTAAAAGTTATTTTAGAGACCAAACATAGAGCTGGAAAAACAGTAACTATTGTATATGGTTTTGAAGGCTCCCTAGATGCAATGAATGATTTAGGCAAGGCTTTGAAAAACCATTGTGGAACTGGAGGCTCGGTGAAGGATGGAGAAATTATTATACAAGGAGATCACCGTCAAAAAATATTCCAATATTTAAAGCAGAAGGGATACCAAAAGGCGAAGCTTTAATTGTAAAAATTCTAGTAGTAAATCTCTAAGTTCAATCTTGTTTTTAATTCCTGCACCAAAGGATACTGCGCTGCAATGCGTTCGTATTTTTGTTTGCTATTCAAACTTAAATGTAATGGCACATCTTCTTTTTCGCTAGCTGCCACCAGTATACTAAATTGAATAGCGCGGTTGTGAAAATGTTCCCAGACTCTCTCAAGTACATTCATTCTTTCTTGCTCCACAAATTTTTGTGCCGTTAAGGCAGGGACAGTTATCGTAAAATGAGTTTCGTTTTCGATATCTAATTGCGCTACTTTAAAAGTACTAGCGGCGGAGTGTTTTAAAGCAGTCTCTAAAGTAAGGGTGAAATCATCCCAACATTTTCTTAATTCATCCATATTAAGTGGAATAGAATCGATGACTTCTTCAATTTTGTATTTCTCTCCGTATTTATTTTGTAGTACAGCGAGTAAATTTTTATTGCTGCCTTTTTGAGTTGGTGCTGCGCTAGGTATATTGCTAGTTGTAGCATTAGTAGTTGTAGCAGAAGCAGATACACCAGCAGATGCACTAGAAGAAGAACTAGCACTAGAAGTAATAACACTAGAAGCACTAGCAGAATTAAGACTAGAAGAAGTAGTGGTAGATGAAGCGTTTGAACTTGAAATAGAACTAGTTTTAGCGGTAGCTGGTTTTACAACAGATGGCTGTTCTATAATTAATTTAGCCTCCTTTGTGACAACTGAATTACTTAAAGGAATAATTTTCTTTAATCGAATAGGGTAGTGACTATCAACTAGTTTTTTTTTTACAACTTGGCTATCCTCCATGCTTAGTTCAATAGCTTGTTGTAAAAAATTAAGTTTAATAATGGCCATTTCTACATGCAACCTTTTATTGCGCGCCATTTTAAATTGAATCTCGGCTTCGTTTAATAAGTTTAGGGCACTTACTAAATAAGGAGTGCTTATTTCTTTTGATACACTAATATATTGTTCTCTCCATCCTTCAATAGATTCTAATAATTTAGCACTTGCAGGGTCCTTGCAAACTAATAAGTTTCTAATAAAGCTGGCAAGTCCGTATAAAACCATATCTCCCTCAAAACCTTTTTGATTAATCTCATCATACAATAACATGGCCTGTGTAAGGTCCTGTTTCGTAAGGTGGTCTAGTAATTTAAAAAAGTAAGCCTCGTCTAAAATATTTAAATGCTCTAAAGTATTTTCATAAGTTAAAGCCCCATTAGAAAAGCTCACTATTTTATCTAAAATACTAAGTGCATCACGCATGCAACCCTCACTTTTTTGCGCAATTAATTGCAATGCATTTTTTTCAGCCTTGATATTTTCTTTACCAATAATTTCTTCTAAATGTGCTACGGTATCATTAGAAGTAATGCGTCTAAAATCAAAAATTTGACAACGACTTAAAATGGTAGGAAGAATTTTATGTTTTTCAGTAGTGGCTAAAATAAATATAGCATAAGGTGGTGGCTCTTCCAATGTTTTCAAAAAGGCATTGAAGGCACTGGTACTTAACATGTGTACCTCATCTACTATATATACTTTGTATTTACCCGCTTGAGGTGCAAAACGCACTTGCTCTACTAAGGTTCTAATATCATCTACTGAATTATTAGAAGCTGCATCTAATTCATGAATATTTAAACTAGCTCCTTTCTCGAAAGAAACACAAGACTCACATGTATTACAGGCTTCTCCCTCCTTGGTGATACTAGTACAGTTTATGGTTTTGGCTAAAATACGCGCGCAAGTAGTTTTACCCACTCCTCTTGGGCCACAAAACAAAAAGGCATGCGCCAAATGATTGTTTAAAATGGCATTTTTTAAAGTAGTAGTAATAGGCGCTTGTCCCACCACTGTGTTAAAGTTTTGGGGCCTATATTTTCTTGCTGAAACGACGAAATTATCCATAGTTGACGCGCAATATACACATTCAAAATCAAAAGTATTCACCGGGGAAATAAATCTTATCCCCTAATTGTTAAAGCCCCTTTTGGGTCCTTTATACGCGCCCTTATTTTGTACTATAATCCATGGGAGGGTGTCTTTCAAAAGGGTGGACGCTGGGGTTAAAAATATGTCTAAAAGTGACCATTTGTCTGCTAGGTTGAGCGTCTAGGCTTTTATAAATATTGACCATTTTGGGATTCCAGTCCGCAGCCCAGCCCATTTCATAACCGCTATACAATTTTATTTTATTGAGCATGATATAGCAACAATAAATTAAATAACTATCAATGCCCAAGGCTTGGTATTTAGGTACCACTCCAAAAGCCAAACCTGTTAATTTATCATTGCTTCCCCTAAATTTCATCCAAAGCAATTGTAGTTTTTGAAGCAGCCCCAACCTTCCATTAAAATATTTAAAGTACTGATTCACATCTGGAATATTAATGAACATGGCAATCGGTTCTTCTTTGTAATAAGCAAACCAAATTACTCTTTCATCCATCACCGCTTTCAAAGTTTTAAATAGTTTTAATATTTGTTCAAGCGTAATGGCTTTTTCTTCTCCATGTTGCGCCCAGGCACTGTTGTATATATGCACAAAATCCTTTGCAAATTTTTCTAAATTATTTTTATCTAAATGCAGGGCTGAATAATCGGGCTTGGCTTTGAATTTATTATAACGCTCTTCAAAACGAGCAGGAAGAGGCTCGCGTAAATCCTTTTGGTAATAATATTGGTTATAATAATTCTGAAAACCATAATTCGTGATAAGTGCTTCGTAATAACTTGGATTAAAAGACATGCCATACATAGGTTCTTTATCAAATCCTTTAACCATGAGGCCCCACCATTTATCTCTATCTCCAAAATTAATAGGGCCATCCATAGCCTCCATACCATTTTCACTCAACCATTCTTGAGCAGTTGAAAAAAGTAAATTAGCGCTGTCTTGATCATTAATACAATCAAAAAAGCCTACACAACCTACAGGAAATTCAGTGCCTTTATTTTTATAGCTCTCGTAATAAAAAGCGGCTATGCGACCGGAGCAAATACCTTCAGCGTTTTGGACTATCCATCTTTTAGCGTCACCCCCTTTAAATAATTTATTATGACTTCGATCAAATACTTGATTCACTTCATTGTCTAAGGGGCGTATATAATTTGGATTGCTTTTATTTAAAGAAGCATTAATTTCTAGAAATTCTTTTTCTAATAAGGGGGTATTTACTTCAATAATGCTTGCAGCCATATT
>JBEGKS010000124.1:0-8013 GCA_041183945.1 Bacteroidota bacterium
TTTCATCAAACTGCCCTGCAAATCATACACTGTCACATGCACATTTAATTCACTTCGTCCATCTGCAGGCACACCAGCATTGTCTACTTTAACGTGAATTTTACCTATTTTTGCGTTCGCTGCATAAGCAGCATTAAGCACACTCATAGATCCTGATTGAACACCCGCTGATGCAACATTGGCTATAAATTTACCATTCAATGCACTCTCTACACTGCTATTTGCCGATAAAACTGCTGAACTACTAACCGTAAATAAACCTAATAAGGCTACCATAGAGGCCATGAGGGCATTACCCACTAAAATAAATTTCTCTGTATTTTCTTCTAGGGCTTTATTTTGAAAAAAAAGAAAATAAATAACAATGGCAATACCGATAACAATTGGAAAATGTAAAACCAGTGGGTGTAATTTCCCAAACCATAATAATACATCATTGGTTTTACTAGTTTCACTATAAATGGCTAGAAGTAGTAGTAGTGGATTTAAAAACCAAATACACCATTCCCCCCATTGACTTAGTTTTTTGATGTTCATACTTAACTTATAATTTCATTGACCACTTTGCCTGCAACATCTGTTAAGCGGAAGCGTCTGCCTTGGTGTTTAAATGTAAATCTTTCATGATCGATACCCATTAAATGCATAACGGTTGCATGAAAATCATGCACGTGTACGGGCAAGGAATTAATATTGTATCCAAAATCATCGGTTTCTCCAAATACACCTGGCTTCACACCACCACCAGCCATCCAAATAGTAAAGGCTCTTGGATGATGGTCTCTACCATAATTATCCTTAGTAAGTGCCCCTTGACAATAATTGGTTCTACCAAATTCACCTCCCCAGATGACCAAGGTCTCATCTAATAAACCTCTTTGTTTTAAATCTTTTATTAAAGCAGCAGAAGGTCTATCTACATCTTTACATTGTCCTACAATCTCGGCAGGTAAATTACCATGTGAGTCCCAACCTTGATGATACAATTGCACAAAGCGTACTCCATTTTCTGAAAGTTTTCTTGCTAATAAGCAGTTGGCTGCATAAGTACCAGGTGCCAAACATTCTGGTCCATACATTTTTACAATAGACTCTGGTTCGTTTTGTAAAGAAGTAATTTCAGGAACTGCCATTTGCATTCGATAGGCCAGTTCATATTGCTGAATCTTGGTTACAATTTCAGGATCTCCAATATTATTATAAGCTTCTTGATTTAGTGATGCAATCTCATCTAAAATTTTTCTCTTGTCACCTCTGTCAATAAATTCAGGGTCGCTTAAATATTTTACAGGTTCTTCACCACTACTAAATTGTACGCCTTGGTGTATAGAATCTAAAAATCCATTATTCCATAATTTAGAATACACGCCTTGTCCATTGCCCTTGCCTTTACTTAATAATACACAGAATGCAGGTAGGTTTTTATTTTCACTTCCTAAGCCATAACTTACCCAAGAACCCATGCTGGGGCGGTTTCCCACTTGTGCACCGGTTTGAAAAAAGGTAAGGGCTGGATCGTGATTGATAGCCTCGGTATACATACTTCTAATGATACATAATTCATCACTCATGCTGGCAATATGCGGAATAGACTCACTAAACCATCCACCATTCGCTCCATGTTGCGCAAAATTAAATTTGGTACCCGCTAGTGGAAATTTAGCTTGATTCGCTGTCATGCCCGTTAATCTTTGTCCATTACGAATACTTGCAGGTAAATCTTGGCCATGCATTTTTTGTAGCATGGGCTTATAATCATATAAGTCTAATTGTGAAGGAGCACCATTTTGAAATAAATAAATAACGCGTTTTGCTTTGGGTGCAAAATGCGGAAGTACATTGGCAAATAACTCTTCTTCATTACTTGCATCAAAAAGTCCGGGTACCATTAGCGATCCCAAGGCAAGTCCACCAATACCTAAACTTAATTTAGATAAAAATTTTCTTCTATTTTGATTTAAGCCATGTTCTAAAAACTCATTCATACTCATTATTTATGATTTTGTGATGGTCTCTTCCAAATTATATAATATCAATATTGTTTTCATTAAGGCAGCCGCTTCTGCTTCATTGTATTTTTTAGTAGGATGTTGGTATTCACCCACCGCTAATGTATTTTTTAATAAAGGGGCATTACTATTAAAAAAGGCAACTTGCTTTTCACAGTAGTCTATTAATTTATTACGCTCAAACCTGGAAGGCTTTCTTATTACAATGGTTTCAAAGGCTTGCTCTAATTTATCTTCTAATGACTTATTAGTGATAGATATATTTTCAGCAAGCACACGAGAAGCTTCTAACACTGCAGGATCATTTAACATGGTTAAAGCTTGTAGTGGTGTATTGGTGCTAGCTCTTTTGGCTTCACATTGGTCTCTATTACTTGCATCAAAAATCATCATACTAGGAGGAGGTGCCGTTAATTTTATAAAAGTGTATAAACCTCTACGGTAAATGGCTGGCCCATGGTCCTGTTTGTAAGAAGCTAAAACACCTCTTCCAGAGGTAGTACTTTCCCAAACACCTTTGGGTTGATAAGGTTTCACACTGGGTCCTCCAATCATGGGATTTAAAATACCACTAGTGCCCAATACCCAATCTCTTACTATCTCTGCCTTGAATCGAATACGAGGAGACCTAGTATAATATAAGTTATCAGGATCTTGTTCTAATTGTTTCTTAGTTACCACACTAGATTGTTGATAGGTATTACTTGACAATATTTTTTTCACTAAATATTTTACATCCCAGTTATGTTCCATAAAATCCACAGCCAACCAATCTAATAAGGCAGGATGAGAAGGAAGCTCGCCTTGTAAACCATAATCACTAGATGTTTTTACAAAGCCTTTGCCAAAAATTTCTTGCCAAATAAAATTCACAAAAACGCGGGCCGTTAATGGATTGGTTTTTTCTACCGTCCACTTAGCCAAGCCCAATCTGTTTCTTTCATATTTCAATGTATCAAAAGGCATAATAGATTCTAGTGCAGTAGGTTTAACTTCTATAGTAGTAGGTGCATCATAACTTCCTCTACTTAAAATATAGGTAGGTCTTACCTTTCCGGTATCTCCCATTTTCCAATCGCCCATGACAGAGACTTCTAATTTATTGGTATCGACATGATTGATAAAGGATAATAATTTTGACTGCTCTTCTTTAGTAATAAATAATTTTGGATTTTTTGCAGGCGTTGAAATACTTACATCCCCTTCATATCCCTTTTCTTTACTCATATTAAAAAAGGCATAGAGTTGGTAGTAGTCTTTATTAGAGAAGGGGTCGTATTTGTGATCATGACACTGCGCACATTCAATAGTAACGCCTAATATAGCCTTGCCATAAGTTCTTGTTTTATCTATATTATAAGATACGCGGTACTCTTCTTCAATCACTCCACCTTCTTCCGTGTATTTATGATTTCTAAAAAAGGCAGTGGCTAAAATGTTAGACTTACTAGCATTAGGCATTAAGTCACCCGCTATTTGTTCTGTTAAAAATTGATCATAATGCATATTGGTATTAAATGCATTAATCACCCAGTCTCTCCAAGGCCATTGAGATCTAATATTATCATCTTGAAAACCATAAGAGTCGGCATAGCGTGCTAAGTCCATCCATAATAAAGCCATTTTTTCTCCATAAGCTGGCTTTTGTAATAATTTATCTAGCAATTGCGTATACCAGTTATCGCTGGTATTATTTCTCCATGCGTTTAACTCTTCATAACTAGGGGCAAGTCCAGTGATATCTGCATAGGCTCTTTTAATAAGCGCTTCTCTACTAGCAGTTTCATTGGGTTCAAACCCTTTTGCTTCCATTTTTTCTAATATAAATGGATCAATTTCATTTTTAACCCACTTAGTGTTATCTACTTCAGGGATAGCTTCTTTTACAGGTGCTACAAAGGCCCAATGCTTTTCATATTTAGCCCCTTGCTCTATCCACTTTGTAAACAATTTAATTTCATCGGTGGTTAATCTAGCTAAGTGACTTTCTGGAACAGGCATCATGATGGCAGGGTCATTAGAAGAAACTCTTCTAATTAATTCACTTTTATCGGGATTGCCTGGTACAATAGCAAAATGTCCTTTATTTTTTTCTAGTTCTGCAAAAGCACTTGCTGGTAAGTCTAATCTTAGTCCTGCTTTTACTTTTGATACATCAGGGCCATGACAAGAAAAACATTTATCGGATAATACAGGGCGTATATCTCTATTATAAGAAATAAGATTTTCTTTTTGTTTTTTAGTATTAGCCAAATCAATCACTCCATAAATTAAACCTGCCACCACCAGTACAATGCCAAAAATTATATATTTCTTCATAGCTAAATTATAATAATTCTAAAAACGAATTCATTCAATTTTATACTCTGGTAAATTTATAAGGATATACTTTTCCTGAAGCCCACTGTGCTACATAAATACTTCCTTCATCATCTACACATACATCATGTGGGTGTACAAATATTTTTTCTGTTTGAGACATAGGCTGTAAGACATTATTAGTGTATACTGGCGCAGAACCTCCTAAATTAGAAACTACTTTATTGTTTTTATCTAAAATGGTTACAAAGCCTGAATCAACTGTATCTAAATTAGGAGAACGCAAAACAGCTGCGTATAAATAATCTCCTTTGATCACGGGTCTACACACTTCTAATAATTTTCCATCCATAGAAAAACGTTTGAATGCATTGCGCGTTCGATCAGTAATAATTAAGGTAGGTGTTGCATTTCTACTGTCAACACAAATACCATGCGCATTGTCTAAATATTCATCGCCTGTTCCTCTTCCTCCAAATGCATTTTTTAATTTTCCTTTTTCATCATAGTGTAAAATATGTTGCGCACCATATCCATCTGCAATATAAAATTCGCCATTGGCAAGTACAGTAGTTTCAGTAGGTACGAAGGCTTCCTTTTTTTGATAAGCAGGTAAATCAGCAGGTGCATCAATAGTCAATAAAATTTTACCATCAATGGTAGTTTTATATACTTGATGTTTATTGGTGTCGGTTATAAATAAAAAATCTTCTTTGCCATTATGTTGAATAGTTAATCCGTGTGCGCCTGGAAATTCAGTACCCCAAGTATTCATTAAGCGACCCGATTTATTATAAATGATAATATTGTTTTTCGTTTCGTTGGTTAATAATAAAATGCGCCCCTTACTATCTTGAATCATTTCATGACAATCGTTCACAGGGGTTTGGGATGGATTCAGCTCTCCCCATTTTGTATTTAATTGATAAGTCATTCCATTTTGTCCATAAACAGGACCGCTAGTGGCTGACAATAAATTTTTTGTTAAGAGTAATCCGGTACTTGACATAATAGTGGTTTTTACAAAAGCTCTTCTTTTCATATGGAGTATTTTAAATAATCGTTCTCTAAGATACCTTTTTTGGCATAAAAAAAGAGCAGGTTTCAACTTGGAAACCTGCTCAATTATATAAATCATGAATGCGTATTAGTCGTCTGCGTCTTTTTTAGCATTTATCTTTAAAAAAGCTGCCCTTTTAGGGGCGGGTACTAAGGCAGACTCGCCTTTTAAACCCTTCCATAGTACCTCGTTAAAATCGTGGTCATTGATACTGTCTTCTTTTTTGAAATTAAATGTTTCGCTTTTTCTTTGCATGGCAGAGCGAACTGTGTTTTTTTCATTAATGTCGAATTGTAAAGGCTTCGTAATGAAGCCCTTAGCATTGGGGGTCTTTTCAAAACATCTCCATAAAGAGGTGGCGCCAGCATCATATTGACTCATGGGAGGCATACCTAAAATAAGCTCAATTGTCTTTAAAATAGAGGTAGTCGTATAAGCTGTATGATCTACAAATCCTCTTTTTACAAACCCTCCTGCAATATAGGCGGTACTTCTATGGGCGTCTACATGGTCTGGGCCATTTTGTGCATCATCTTCTACTACAAAAACCACGCTTTCTTTCCAAATGGAACTCTTGCTTAAATAATCTACAAACATACCCACGGCTAAATCATTGTCTGCCACATGCGCATAGGGAGAAGGCCTACCTAGTTTCATACCTTCAGTATGATCGTTGATAATTCTTAAAGTATTTAATTGTGGCACTTGATTAATGGCTAATAATGAATCAAAATCGCGTTTCCATTGACCCACTCTAGTCGTATCTCTTACATCTTGATCCCAACTTGTATAATAAGGACAAAAATGATTTTCTAAAACAGGTAAATTGGCCTTATAATTATCTGCAAATTCTCCATAAGTCCTATAAGAGACGCCTGCCCTTTTAGCATAGTCCCAAATAAATCCATTTTTATTATTGGCAATAGCACGTGTACCTTCTGCGTCATAATTACCTCCGCGTCCTCCATAGCTAGTTACCCAATTCTTTTCTAAATAATCATTGGCATAGCCACCGAATGTCCAGTTATGTCCATCGGCACTTACTTCACCATTCACATAAAAATTATCTAATAAAACAAATTCTTTAGCGAGTGCGTGTAAGTTAGGCGTATATTTTTCTCCAAATAAACAAAGACTAGGATCTCCATTTCCTTCTTTCACATCTCCTAATATTTGATCATAGGTTCTATTTTCTTTTACAATATAAAATACATGTTTAATAGCAGAGGGGTCACCTAATTTTTGTGGAATGACAGATCCTATTTCTGCATTTGATTTTTCTTCATTGATTTTTGTATAAGGTGTATTTTCATAAACGGCGGCTGAATACAATCCTAATTGTTTTTCAGAAGGGGTATTAATAATACTCAATGTACCTTTCATGAGGCCACCAATATATTGCACGTCTTTTTCAGATTTTAATAATCCTTTTTGCACTGCCATCTGTGCATTTTTTTTATAAGGATCAGGTCCTAATGGATTCGCAAAAGAAGAAAAACCTTTACCATTGGTTACATAAATTTTACTACCCACTACTTTAACATTAGTAGGATACCAACCCACAGGAATAAAACCTTTTGATTTACTATTACCTATTTCTGTAACATCAAATACAGCTAAGCAGTTATTGTCGGCATTGGCAATATATAAAGTTTTTTCATCGGTACTTAGTGCCACACCATTGGTAGCTGAACCCGCAGGGGCATTGGGATACAGCGCACAGTTAAGTGTTTCAATTACTTTTTTATTTTTAATATCTACCACAGATACACTATTATCTTCTCCGTTGGCTACATAAATAGTTTTTCCGTTTTTTGAAAGAATTAAATCGTTAGGATGTGTTCCTGTAGTAATGCTATTAGTAATTTTTTGACTTATTGTATTATATACTACTAACTTTTCTGCACCCCAAACACTAATATATAATTCAGCACCATCATTCGACAATATACATGTATAGGCTTCTGCAGGTAAGGCCGTTTTTTTAATTGTTTTATTTGTTTTTAAATTTACTTCATATAAACAACTATCGTCTTTGGTGACTACATATAAAATATTTTTTGCATCGTTAATGCAAATACCTGCAGGAGAAATTTTATTAGGCCATTTATCACCTAGTTTTATAGAATCGCTTAATCTTAATTTATTATTGACAATAGTATATTTTAAAATCCAATTGTCATTACCACCTGAAGCGTATAAAGTTTTTTCATCTGCACTAAAGGCAATACCTAACCAAGATTTATCTATTTTAATATTATCTAAAACAGTATTGCTCACTAAACTAATAAGCTGAATACTTTGTGTGCTTTGACCATTATTAGTCACAGCCATTAATTTTTTTGATTTTGAAACTGCCATATTGAGTGGCAAGTCTCCTAATGACAAACTAGTTCCTGCAGGACTTAGGGCCCAACCTGTAGGTAAAATAATTTTTTTTGATTCTTGTGCTTGACTTTGAAGACCAACACAAATTATTGTAAAGACTAAAAAAATGTTTTTCATATTTTAATTTTTGAACTTATTAATTAGTTGTATTTTTTTCCGCAGAACAAGTTATTGAAACTTGTTGGTTTCAAAATATTTTGGTTAAACTTTTATATAAGGTAACAAACAATTAACCTT
>JBEGKS010000125.1:0-4633 GCA_041183945.1 Bacteroidota bacterium
AAGAAAACCACCACCCGCACCTACAATTCCAGTTAGTAAACCTTCTGCTAAACCTACAAGCATAAGCGTAAAGCCATACACTGGCAAAACCCCCTCTTGTTCTTTTTTATTTTTCCCCAATATCATAGATAAGGCAGCAATGAACATAAGTGTTGCAAAGAACAACATTATAAAATGGTCTTTTGTGAGCATGAAATGAGGGCCTCCATAAATTAGTTCTGGTATGGCTGGTAGTATAAATTTTCTGGAACTGAAAACACCAATAATAGAGGGGATACCAAAGATAAAAATGGTTTTAAAGTCCACCAATTTTTGCTTTATTCTTGAAATAACACCAGCAATACTACTAATCCCCACAATGGCTAAAGAATAAGTGGTGGCTAGCAAAGGAGAGACCTGAAAAAAATACACCAATAATGGCACGGTTAGAATAGAGCCCCCGCTTCCAATAAGGCCCAATGAAATGCCTATAAGTATTGACACTAAATATCCAATAAGCTCCATGAATTTAATTTTAAGTAAAACTCCTAAAAAGGATTTACAATTTAGGTACCTTTTGTCACTTAATGAGAATTAATATTTTCTACACTAAATGTGATTTTTATCACTGTATTATCTAATTTTATGTAGCAACTTTGACTTCCATTAATAAAGAGATTTATGAAGATCGAACAAATATATACTGGCTGTTTAGCACAAGGGGCTTATTATATAATGAGCGAAGGTGAAGTGGCCATTATTGATCCACTAAGAGAAGTAGAACCTTATATTCAAAAAGCAGCTTTAGACAAGGCAAAAATAAAATATGTATTAGAGACCCACTTCCATGCCGACTTTGTTTCAGGACATTTGGACCTTGCTAAAAAAACGGACGCTACTATTGTGTATGGCCCGAACGCTGCACCTTCCTTTGATTTTCATAGTGCTAAGGATGGTGAAGAAATTAAATTAGGCAAGCTTACTATTAAAGTATTGCATACACCAGGGCATACCATGGAAAGCACTTGTTATTTATTAATAAATGAAGCAGGTAAGCAAGTGGCTTTATTTAGTGGGGATACTTTATTTATAGGCGATGTAGGCCGTCCCGATTTAGCACAAAAAATAAAATCAGATTTAACGCAAGAAATTTTAGCAGGTTATTTATATGATTCTTTAAGAAATAAAATAATGACTTTGTCGGATGATATCGTTATTTATCCTGCACATGGTGCGGGTAGTGCATGTGGTAAAAAAATGAGCAAAGAAACTCAGGATACCTTGGGCAATCAAAAGCAAACCAATTATGCATTAGCTGCCGAGATGACTAAGGAAGAATTTGTAACAGCAGTATTAGATGGCTTAGTAGCCCCTCCAGGTTATTTTCCTTTGAATGTAATGATGAATATTCAAGGCTATGATAGTATTGATAAGGTACTTGAGAGAGGACAGCATGCAATGAGCCCTGCTGCTTTTGAGACAGCGGCGAATGAAACGGGTGCACTAATACTTGATACCAGAGATCCTCAAGTTTTTGCAAAAGGCTTTATTCCCAATTCTATTAATATTGGTATTGATGGAAGTTTTGCTCCTTGGGTGGGTGCCATGATTCCCGATATTAAACAAGAAATTTTACTAGTGGCAGATAAAGGAAGAGAGGTGGAAGTGATTACTAGACTAGCGCGTGTGGGTTATGATTATACTATTGGATTTTTAGAAAATGGTTTTGAAGCCTGGGAAAAAGCGGGCAAAGAAATTGACCATATTATTTCTATGGATGCATTGGCATTGGCCGACTTAAAAGCCAAAGACAGTAAAATTAAAATACTAGATGTGCGTAAAGCATCCGAGTATAGTAGTGAACATATTGTAGGTGTGCAAAATGCACCCTTAGATTTTATTAATGATAGTATGGCAGCCATTGATAAAAACCAAACTTATTATGTTCATTGCCAAGGCGGTTATAGGTCTATGATTTTTATTTCTATTTTAAAGGCACGTGGCTTTGATCATTTAATTGACATTAAAGGCGGCTTCAAAGAATTAAAAGAATCGGGCAAGTTTAAAACCACCGACTACTCCATACCCAAGACCCTTCTTTTATAAGTTTTTCATTTCTACTGAAACTTCCCTCTTTACTAATAATTAAGGCTGCACTGCATTTTGCAAGGGTTTTTTCTTAATTTAAAGGATCATTGAGCCCATTAAATTAATAGCTATGCAATATCATTTTCAAAAGCCTTTCTTCTTTTTTTCATTTGTTTTTACCACTTGCTTTATGTTTACTAGTAGCATTAAGGTACAAGCACAAGAAAAAAATACATTATCATTACTGGGCTTAAAAGAAAAAGTGGAAGTACTAAGAGATAAATGGGGAGTGAATCATATTTATGCAAACAATGAACATGATTTATTTTTTACACAAGGGTACTGTGCAGCAAAGGATAGATTGTTTCAATTTGAAATTTGGCGCAGACAAGCCACCGGCACTGTTGCAGAAATTTTAGGAGAAAAAGAATTGAAAAGAGATATAGGCACCCGCCTATTTAAATTTAGAGGAGATTTAAAAAAAGAATTACAACATTATCATCCACATGGGCAAGCTATTATTCAAGCCTATGTAGATGGCGTGAACGCTTATGTAACAGAGGTGAACGCTAAGCCAGCCCTGCTACCTATTGAATTTAAAATTTTAAAAATTCGTCCTGCAAAATGGACAGCAGAAATTGTTATATCAAGACACCAAGGTTTACTTGGTAATATTACACAGGAATTAAATATTGGAAGAGCGGTGTCTGCAGTGGGAGATAAAAAAGTAAAAGAATTAGTTTGGTTTCATCCTAAAGACCCCAATTTAAAATTAGACACTGCTATTCGAGGTGATTTATTAAAAACCGATATTTTAGCATTATACAATGCATATAGAACAGAAGTAGAATTTACAAAATCGGATATAACGGAACATGATGAAGATGATGTTTCGGCTTTAGATATTTTAAATAAAAGAAAAGAGCTTGCCGATTTTTTACCCGAACAAGAAATGGAAGGCAGTAATAATTGGATAATTAGTGGTCGCAAAACGGCTAGTGGATTTCCTATGCTTGCCAACGACCCGCACCGAAAAATTGCAGTGCCTTCACTTCGTTATATAGTGCATTTAGTGGCACCAGGCTGGAATGTGGTAGGCGGCGGAGAGCCAGAGATACCGGGGGTTTCCATAGGGCATAATGAATTTGGTGCCTGGGGTTTAACTATTTATGAAACCGATGGAGAAGACTTATATGTGTATAATATTAACCCCTTACATAAGAATGAATATTGGTACAAAGGGCAGTGGGTAAAAATGAAAACCATTACTGAAAATATAAAAATAAAAAACGCAGCTAGTCAAATAGTACAATTAAATTATACAGTACATGGTCCAGTTACTTTTATTGATTCTGTAAACAATAAAGCCTATGCCGTAAAATGTGCATGGATGGAAGCAGGGGGTGCTCCTTATTTAGCTTCTTTAAGAATTGATCAAGCGAATAGTTGGGAAAGTTTTAGAGAAGCCTGTGCCTATAGTCATATACCTGGAGAGAATATGATATGGGCAGATAAAAAAGGAAATATAGGTTGGCAGGCAGTGGGCATTATTCCTATTCGAAAAAATTTCAGTGGTTATGTTCCTATACCTGGTGATGGCAGGTATGAATGGTCGGGTTATTTACCAATTAAAGAAAGACCGCATTTACTCAATCCTAGTAAAGATTTTTTTGCAACAGCAAATCAGCATGTAACCCCAGATACCTATGAACATTGGGATGCAGTAGGTTATACCTGGGCCGATCCTTACAGAGGGGATAGAATAAATAAAATTTTAACGGAAAAAAATAATATTAGTTTGGAGGACATGGGAAAATTACAAACCGATTATTTTTCTATACCCGCAAGTACGATTGTACCCCTACTTGAAAAAATAAATTTCGAAGATTCTTTTTCAAATGCAGCGAAACAATATGTAATGAACTGGAATTATGTCTTGGATAAAAATAGTATTGCAGCAGGTATTTATGTAGGCTTTGAAAAACAATTAGCCATTGCAGCACAAAAATATTTTGTAACCGATGCAATTAAACCATGGATTAATTTACAATTAAAAAAAGTAATAGAGCGTTTAGAAAATCCTGTAAATTATTTTGGAGTAGAGGAAGTAGTTGCAAAAAATAATAGAGACGCTTTTGTGAAAAAAGCATTTGAAACTGCCTTTCAAAATTTAAAAAATAAATTAGGTACTGAATTAAGTGCTTGGAACTATGGTCAAGAGAAGTACAAGCATATTTATTTCGAACACCCCTTAGCCAATTTGGTAAGTCCCGCCTTAAAAGCCAAATTAAACATAGGGCCTCTTCCAAGAGGGGGTAATGGCCAGACACCAGGTTCGACGGGTGGTGCCGATAACCAAGTAAGTGGGGCTAGTTTTCGAATTTTGATGGACACCCATGACTGGGATAAAACATTGATAATCAATACTCCAGGACAGTCAGGGGATAGCAATAGCCCTTTTTACCGAAACCTTTTCTCTACCTGGGCCAATGATAGCTACTTTCCTTCCTATTATTCAAGGGCTTTAATTGAGCAAAATTTGGCCGAAAAATGGCTAATAAAACCT
>JBEGKS010000125.1:4650-9316 GCA_041183945.1 Bacteroidota bacterium
ATTTATTTTAGATGTTTTTTGATAAGTAATTGATAAACAATATAATAAAATTATTTTGTTTATTAAATAGGTTTAAATTTTCTAAAAATCTTAATTTTTTTTAGAATAAACTTTAACACTTTATTAATATATCTCAATATTGATTTAGATTCGCATTCTAAATTTGAAATATGAAAAAACTTATGTTGATGTTGATTCTAGGTTTATTGACGATGACAAGTGCCTTTGCACAAACACGTCAGTTAACTGGTAGAGTAACAGACCAAAAGGGCGTCGCTGTTGCGAATGCATCAGTAGTTGTAAAAGGCACAAAAATTGGTGCTAATACAAGTGATGACGGTTCTTTTAAAATAACTGTTCCTGCTACAGCTAAAACACTTGTAGTAAAATCAATTAACTACAGCGATGCTGAAGTTTCTATTGGAACAAAAACAAACTTTACCATTCAGTTAGAGTCTTCTTCTCAACAATTAGAGGAAGTAGTAGTGGTAGGTTATGGTACACAAAGAAGATCCAATGTGACCGCCTCCATCTCTAAAGTGGATATGACAAAAATTGAAAACAAACCATTTGCATCTTTAGATCAAATGTTGCAAGGAGCTGCTCCTGGTTTACAGGCAACTTCTTCAACTGGTCAACCAGGTGCAGTAACGCCTATTCGTATTAGAGGGGTTGGTTCTTTCTCTTACGGTGGTGCGCGTCCTTTATATATTGTGGATGGTGCTCAAATTAACGACGGTGACGTTTCTAACGGTAACAGCGGCGGTTTCAGTATCAACCCAAGTACAAACGTACTTGCTACTATTAACTCAGATGATATTGAAAGCGTAAACATCTTAAAAGATGCCGCTGCAACTTCTATCTATGGTTCTAGAGGTGCTAATGGTGTTATCGTTATTACTACAAAAAGTGGTAGAGCAGGTAAGACTCAATTCAGATTTGATACGGAAGTAGGTCAAAATACTCCAATCTTACCTCCAGCTCAGGGTTACCCTGTCGATGTGAATGATTACTTCCAATTATTTAAAGAAGGTTTAGCAAATTCAGGTGTATCAGCTGCCACAGCTGCTGCTACTTTAGCAAGTTATGGTTATGGTAATGGTGTGGGTATTGATTGGTTCCATTTAATTACTAAGCCAGGTGCGCAAAAACAGTATAATATTTCTGCAAGTGGTGGTGATGCAAAAACTAAATTTTTCGCATCAGCTGGTTACTTCTTCCAAGACGGAACTTCTTTGAAGGCCGATTTCTCAAGAGTAACTGGAAGTATAAGAGTAACTCATAATGTAAATGATAAATTATCTTTTGCGACTAAGGTTTCAGCAGGTAGTACTTTACAAAATTCAATATTAGCTTCTGATGGTCCAGGTGGATCTGGTTTATATTTTGGTAACCCTGCTTACGTATCTTATGTATTAAGACCAACACAAAACCCTTATAACCCAGATGGTACTTTAAATATTAGCCCTAACAACTTAGGTTTCCCTGGTCACTATAATCCATTATATATTGCTAAAAACGATAAAAGATGGTTAAAAGGATTAAACGCTATTGCCAATCAAAATGTAGAATATAAAATCTTACCAGGTTTGAAATACTCTACTACTATTAACATGCAGTATACTTTGAATGAAGAGTATCAATTTAACAACCCCTTCCATGGTGACAACTCAGGTGCTTCTGGAGAGGGTGTTTCAATTGTTACTAGAGCTTTCTTAACAGATTTGATTAATCAATTAGATTATCATTATGATATTAACAAAGCAAAACGTTTTTATGCCGACTTTAAATTAGGACAAGAAGCTATTAAGAGTGCCACTTACAGACAAATTGGTGATGTAACTGGTTTCCCTCCTAGAACAGATTTATACTATTCAACGAACGCAGCTACTTCTACTAATGGAAAGGCTGTTGGTTCTGATTATACTTTCCAAGGTTATTTCACGAATGCAACTTTTAGCTTACTAGATAAGTATACATTATATGGAAGTTTCCGTCGTGATGGATCTTCAAGATTTGGTGTAAACAACCCTTGGGGTAATTTCTGGTCAGTAGGTACTTCTTGGAATGTATTATCTGAACCATTTATGCAAAACAATAAAGTTATTTCTGCTTTCAAAATTCATGCGAGTTATGGTACCAATGGTAATGCTGAAATTGGTAACTACACATGGAGACCTTCTTACGCTTTTGGATATAACTACAATGGTGTAGCAGGTGGTACTTTCAATAATATTGGTAATGAGAGTTTAACTTGGGAGAAAAACAACCAAGCCGATTTAGGAGCCAATATCAGCTTTTATGATAATAGAATTAATTTAAACGTGGACGTTTATAAGCGTAATACAGAAGGTGCTTTATTAAACCAAAACTTATCTCGTACCACTGGTTTCACTGGTTATATTAATAATGTAGGTAGTATGCAAAACTCTGGTTTAGAGCTTAGCGTAAACTTAGTACCTATTAAAGTAAAAGATTTCTCTTGGGAAATCAATGCAAGTTATACTGCTAATAAAAACAAAGTTACCAGCTTGCCTTCAGGTGATCAGTTAAATGGCGCTTATTTATTAAGAGTAGGTCAACCTTTCTATAGCTTCTATACAAGAGGTTATGCAGGTGTGAATATTAACACGGGAGATCCAATGTGGTATTTAGATAGCTCTAGAATTGGTTCAACAAGTGTTAAAACAAAAGCAAACTTATTTTTAGTAGGCAAGCAAGCCGATCCTAAATACTACGGTAGCTTAGGGAATACTTTTAATTACAAAGCGCTCACTTTCTCATTTGATTTCTATTACAACTTCGGTAACTACTTCAATGAGTCTGCTCAACAATATGCAATGGATGGTCAATATCCAACAAGAGGTAAATATGCTATTAACTTAACTCGTTGGCAAAAACCAGGGGACATTACAACGGTTCCTAAATGGTTAAACGCTGATGGAAGAACAGGTTCAACAGGGTCTGATCGTACCTTGTATAAAGGCGATTATATTCGTTTAAGAAATATACAGTTGTCTTATAAGTATAATAATAAAGCGGTGCTTGATAAATTCCATGTTAATGGTATTAACATTTATGCACGTGGAACGAATATATTTACTAAAACATTTGCAGATATTATCTTAAGTGATCCAGAACAAGGTATTACAGGTAATAACGGACAACAAGTATTACCTTCTAAGTCTGTCACTTTTGGATTTAGCGTAAACTTTTAATTAATAACAACTATTTAATATTTTTTATATGAAAAATAATTTCAACAAAATCACTAAAATGTTCTTAGCAATTGGAACCATAGCCATGCTATTCGGTTGCTCGAACTCTGTAGTATTATCAGAGGCTATTAAAACAGAAGATGACATGAGTACAGCATTGACTGGCTTATACGCTTCTTTAAGAGCTACCGATTTTTATGGTAGAACTTTCGCTATTAAAGGCGATTTAATGGCAGACAAATGTTTCTTTACTGCCTCTGCGGTTTGGTTAAATGGATATAATGCTATTAAGAATGCCAACTTTATTATCAATGCTGGTTTAGATCCAGCTTCTAATCCCAATATAAGTCAATTAATGTCTGAAGCTTATGCTATCAGAGGTTTGGTTTATTTTGATTTAGTAAGAAATTTTGGATTGCCTTATACCACTGCGCCATCTAGTCCAGGTGTGCCTATTGTAACTAAGTTTGAAGTGAATTCAAAACCTGCAAGAAATACAGTAGCTGAAGTATATGCACAAGTCATTGCCGATTTAACAAAGGCAATTTCTTTAGCAAAATACAACCAAGGTCAAACAATGAACTTTACATTGACTGCAAAAACAAGATCCTTAAACTCTTCATTTATGACTAAGTATGCTGCTGAGACTTTATTAGCTAGAGTATACCAACATAAAGGAGATTGGGCAAATGCAAAAGCAGCAGCGCTTGATGTTATCGCGAATAGCGGTTTTACTTTAGCAACTAGCTCTAACGTAATTTCTTATTGGAAAGGTGCAGCACCATTAACAGGTAAAGTAGAAACTATGTTTGAAGTAACAAGTGATGCGAACAACCAAGTAGGTGATGGTACATTAGCTGTATTTTTAATTGGTAAGCCAGGTGGTGGCGCTTATGGAGATATGTTAGCTACTAAAGCTTTCTATGATACTTATACTACAACCGATACAAGAAGAGGTTTAATTAGCCCTGAAGTAAGATCTGGTCAATTAGGTACTGCGCATTATGTTGCAAAATATCCAATTGATAACGTAAACTTAGATGACGTTAAAGTAGTTCGTTTCTCTGAAGCCTATTTAATCTTAGCAGAAGCTTATTATAACTTAGGTGATATTGCAAATGCGAATGCTACTTTAAATAAGTTTGTTGTGAACAGAGATCCTAGTGCAGTTTATGCTAACTCAGGTTCTCAAGTATTAACTGATATCTTAGATGAGCGTGCTAAAGAGTTTGCTTTCGAAGGATACAGATTCTGGGATTTAACAAGAATGGGTTACACTTTCGTGAAGCCTCAAGGTCAAGATGCTACCAATGCAATCTCTACTAAAATCACTGTTGCTCCAGGAAATACCAACTTACTTTTCCCTATTCCTAACGATGAAATTTTAGTAAACCCTAACGTTACTCAAAACGCTGGTTATTAATCTTTCTTAGTAGAATACATTTTAA
>JBEGKS010000126.1:0-4554 GCA_041183945.1 Bacteroidota bacterium
GTTTCTTCGGCAGCTACAAAAAATACATTGGTAAAAGGGTTTAATAAATAATAAGGAATACCTAGCTTGTTAAACTTCCCCCACTTAACTGCACAAAAAATATGCACAAAGGCAATTACATCTCCAAAATAAGTTTGATGATTGCTTACAAATAAAACATTCTTATGAGGCAAATTTTTCAAGTTTTCCGTGCCCTCAATTTCTACAGTATTAAATAAGGCAAGCCCAGGGTAAGTAAATATGCCTACCACCCCATATATAAGGGAGCGAAAAATTCTAATATGTTTTAAGCGATCTAAAATCGTCATTAGGCTCTGAAAGTTTAGGTCTGCAAGATAATACATTAAAATTAACTAGAATATCTCTGTTTAAACAACAAATACTACCTTTAGGCGATGGAAAAATCTGCTGTAATTTTTGATATTGATGGCTTATTAATAAATAGCGAGCCTTTATGGAATCAGGCTGCTACTGAAATATTTAGACAATATGGCATTATCTTAACAGAAGAACAATATGCCCTTACAACAGGCCTTCGCTCAAAAGAATTTGTAACCCATTGGTTATTACAACATAAAATTCCTTCTACTGAATTTGAGAGAGTGGAAGATAAAATAGTACAACTTGCTTTAAACCTAATTGACAAAGACGCTACCTTAATGCCAGGCGTTGAACATATTTTTCAGTTCTTCTTAAAAAGAGATTTCAAAATTGGCTTAGCCACTTCCTCTCCTATTGAATTAATAGAATGGGTGAAGGATAAACTAGGTATTAGAAGTTATATTCAAGCAAGCTGTTCAGCTCAACATTTACCTTATGCCAAACCTCATCCTCAAGTTTATTTAGACTGCGCTGCTGCATTACATGTATCTCCGCTAGCTTGTATTTGCTTTGAAGATTCTGTATACGGCATGACTGCAGCCAAGGCTGCAAGAATGACCTGCGTAGTGGTTCCATCGGCAGAACATATTAAATTACCTCATTGGGGCCTGGCGGATTTAAAGCTTAGTTCCCTTCAAAATTTTGGCGATTTGCATTTTAATATGCTCAATCACTAAATTGATATAAATTACAGGTATCCATGGAACTAGCTAAGAAATTAATAGAAAAAGAATTAGACTTATTTGAACAGCATTTTAAAGATGCGGTGAAAAGTAGAGTGTCTTTGCTAGATCGTATCATGCAATACATTGTAAAACGCAAAGGCAAGCAAATGCGCCCTATGTTTGTTTTACTTTCCGCTAAACTACATGGTGAAATTAATAATGCTTCCTACAGAGCGGCTTCCCTAGTTGAATTATTGCATACCGCTACACTAGTGCATGACGATGTAGTGGATGATGCCACAGAAAGAAGAGGTATGTTTTCCATTAATGCTTTATGGAAAAATAAAATTGCTGTTTTAGTGGGCGATTATTTACTTTCTAAAGGCTTACTATTGTCTCTTGAAAATAAAGACTTTTCTATACTTACTATTTTATCGAATGCCGTTAAAAAAATGAGTGAGGGTGAATTACTACAAATAGAAAAAACAAGAAACCTAAATTTTGATGAATCGGTTTATTATGAAATTATAAGTGGGAAGACTGCTTCACTTCTTGCCTCAAGTTGCGCTGCTGGCGCAAGCTCTGTTACAGAAAATGAAGAGGTCATTCAAAGAATGCGCGAGTTTGGTGAAAATGTAGGAATGGCCTTTCAAATTAAAGACGACTTATTTGATTATGGAGAAGCTAAAATTGGCAAGCCTACCGGTAATGACATCAAAGAAAAAAAATTAACACTTCCGCTTATTCATATTTTGCAAAAAGTACCCCCTGCTTTAAAAAAAGAAATTATTTATATTGTTAAGAATAATAACAACGATAAAGCCAAGGTGAAATTTGTGATTGATAATGTAGTTTCTTATGGAGGTATTAATTATGCCGAACAAAAAATGAATGAATACAGAGACAAAGCCTTACTAACATTATATACATTCCCAGAAAGCCCTGCAAGAGCTGCTTTAGAAGAACTTGTAAGATATACAACCGACAGAAAATTTTAATGGAAAAAAGATGGAATATACTTGCAGCCAACCCTGCAACCGTGCAGTCTCTGCAAGACTCTTTAAAGATTCATCCCATTTTATGCGAACTACTAGTACAAAGAGGTATTGATAGTTTTGACGCAGCTAAAAAATTCTTTCGACCTCAATTAGAACATTTACATGATCCTTGGTTAATGAAGGATATGGATAAAGCCGTTGAGCGTATTGAAAAGGCAGTTACCAATAACGATTCTATTTTAGTATTTGGAGACTACGATGTAGATGGCACCACTTCTGTAGCTACCCTATACCAATTTTTAATAAAACTTACGCCCCAAGTTGAATACTATATACCCCATAGATATAAAGAAGGCTATGGTGTTTCAAAAATTGGAATTGATTATGCTAAACAAACCGGTATTCAATTAATAATTTCGGTTGACTGTGGTATTAAGTCCATTGAACTTGTTGAATACGCAAAAGAATTAGGCATTGATTTTATTATTTGTGACCACCATTTACCCGATGCTATTTTACCGCCCGCTATTGCCATACTGAATCCAAAACAAATTGATTGTAATTACCCGTTCAAAGAATTATGTGGATGCGGTGTGGTGTTAAAATTAATTACTGCCTTAGCAGAAAAGTATAATTTACCTGCAGAGTCCTATTTAGAGTATTTAGATTTAGTAGCCACCGCCATTGCTGCCGATATAGTTCCTATTGTAGATGAAAATAGAACCTTGGCCTATTTTGGTTTGCAACAAGTAAATGAGTCGCCCTGCCCTGGCTTACTAGCCTTAATGGAATTAGCCAAGCAAACTACTCCTATGCGCATTACGAATTTAGTGTTTGCAGTAGCGCCCAGAATTAATGCAGCAGGCAGAATGGATGATGCTAAAAAAGCAGTGCAACTATTTGTAGAAAAAGATTATTCAAAGGCATTAGCCATTGGTTCTTTATTACAACAAGACAATTTAGATAGAAGAGAAGCCGATACTACTATTACTGAAGAGGCCTTAGCAGAAATTGAATTAGACCCTAATCATGCTAATAAAAAATCATCGGTAGTGTTTCAATCGCATTGGCATAAAGGCGTGGTGGGTATTGTAGCAAGCAGACTTATTGAAAAACATTATAAACCTACCATTGTACTTACACAAAGTGGTGAAGTAATTACTGGAAGTGCAAGAAGTGTAATAGGTTTTAATTTATACGAAGCATTACATGCTTGTAGAGCACACTTAATTGGATATGGAGGGCATTTTGCAGCAGCAGGTATGACACTGGCTTTAGAAAATTTAGAAGCTTTTAAAAATGCTTTTGAACAAGCGGTGGCTGAAAGAATTACACCAGCACAACTTATTCCTGAAATTGTTATTAATGCAGTTATTCCTATTGATAGTATTAATATGAACTTCTATCAAATTATTACACAGATGGAACCTTTTGGACCAGATAATATGCGTCCCCTATTCTTAGCTAAAAATGTGTACGATACGGGGTATAGCAAACTAGCCAAGGAAGCACATATAAGTTTTAATATTACGCAGGGCAATCAAATACTAAAAGGTATTGGATACAATATGGCGCAGCATATTGGTATAGTTAAATCGGGTAAACCTTTTGATGTGGTGTTTCAATTGCAACTCAATGAATGGCAGGGAACACAAACAGTACAAATGCAAGTTTTAGACTTGAAAGAAAGCGGCTCTTACAATAACTAAAAAATAAATACCCATAAAAAAAGGCGTTCAAAAATGAACGCCTTTTTAGTTATATCAATGTTCGATTACTTTAATAAATCAACACTTCTATTTATAAAGTTGGTTAACTCAGCGCCTTTTAATAAACCTTGTGAAAGCAAGGCTAAGTCTGCTAAGTTGCGGGCTTGCTTTTGTTGCTTTTCTACATCGGGCTCATTTAATAAAGCTTGGAATATAGAGTGATTACCATTTATAGTTAAATGCACTTCGTCAGGCATTTGCGCATAAAAAGCAGTCATGCCTCCACCACCCATGCTGGCCATGTCTTTCATACGACGCATAAATTCAGGACGGGTTGCAATGACCGGAGCAGCGTCTTGGCTAAGGCCTTTCACTTCAACAGTAATAGTTGTTTCAGGTATTTGAAATTCAAATAGTTTTTTAGCTTGCTCTACTTCGTCTTTAGATAAAACAGAATTAACATTTTCTTGTTTGTCAATTAAATTATCTACTACATCGGCATCCACTCTTACAAACTGAACGCCTTCCCATTTCATTTCTACATTATTAATAAAGGCAGCATCTACCATGGTCTCCAACTTAATCACTTTATAACCCTTGCCTACTGCAGCTTGTATAAACGCATCTTGACCTACTGGGTTGGTAGTATATAATAATACTTGTTTGCCGTCTTTATTTTTTTGATTCGACTCAGTTGCTTTTTTGTATTCATCTAAAGTATAGAAAGTTCCTGCAGCGGCTGCGTCTTCTAAGATTAAAAACTTATTAGCCTTGTCTAAGAACTTATCGTCGGTAATCATA
>JBEGKS010000127.1:0-6667 GCA_041183945.1 Bacteroidota bacterium
ATAAGTTATATAACTTATAAAGATGAACCTGTTTCAAAAACGGGTTCCTTTATTTTATTAAGATAAATGAAAAAAATATATATATACCTACTTTTTATATTCTTCAACTTATGCCAAAAGGTAGGATATACGCAAACGCCCTATAATTCGCAAGGGTTTATGTCTACTCAATTTTTTAACCCTGCGGCTGTGGGTTTTGGTTTGAATAATAGGTTTCAAAGTTTTTTTAGAACGCAATATGCGGGAGTAGGTGATCCCTTTTACACTGCAGGCGCTGCAGTTGACTTCGGTTTTTTTAAAATTGATGAAAGTCCTAACAATAGTTTTGGGTATGGTATACAAGCAGTTTCGGAAAAAGTATTAAATGGTATTTTGCAAACCAATTCAATTTCTAATAGTTTGGCTTATCGAATTTTTTTCAATAAAAAACAAACATCTTATTTTGCCTTAGGGATTGGGTATTCTATTTTAACACGTACTTTAGATGCATCTATTTTAAGCTTTGGAGATCAATATTATTCCGGTAGACTTTTTAATCCTTCCAGTTTAGAGGCCATAAGTAAGTATCCAACTAAGTATACCACCAATGCAGGTTTTATATATGGGTTTCAATCTGAAAAAAGTTTTTTCCAAATAGGAGCCAGTGAATTTCTGGTAAATAGAACTATCAATACCATTATTAGTAATCAACCCAATCAAAATTATCAATTTTCTGCTTTGTTAAATTTTGAATACCAATTAGAAGAGGATAAAACCATTTTAATACATGCCGACTATCAAAATAGATTAGAGAAAGAATTCTTTTATGCTGGAGCCGCTGTAGGTGTTGCCCTTAGTAATGAGATGAATAGAGCTTATTTTGGATGCTTTTATAGAAATAAAGATGCGGTAATACCCTATGTAGGTTTAATATACAATAAATACAAAATAGGGCTTACTTATGATATTTATAGTAATAGCTTAACTTCCTCTAACCTAAGACCTCAGACAATTGAATTCTCTTTGTCTACTTCTTTAGGTCGCAAATTTTCAGAAAATTTGAAAAGCTTATTTGATTAAAAAAGCCTTCCCGATAAATCGAGAAGGCTTGGTGACCGCGTTAGGATTCAAACCTAAAACCCCCTCATCCGTAGTGAGGTACTCTATTCAGTTGAGCTACGCAGCCATTTCCCTAGTTAAAGGGGTTGCAAATATACTTTAAAATCCCATTTTACCCAAGTAAAAACCCTAAATAAGGGCTAGAATCTAATAATGCCATCTCACAAATGCCTCAATAGCAGCGTATTTGGTTAATCCTAGACTTGCATACAAGTCGGCTGTATTGGCGTTCCTAATTTCAGCTCTTTGCCAGAATTCCCTTGAATCGCTGCCTTGGAAAGGAACACTGTCTTTTTGTGACTGATGTATAAATATACCAAATCTCTTTTTCAATACTTGATCGGGGCTCATAGGTACTGCCATTTCAATTTCTGATACATCCCATTCTTGCCATGCACCTTTATATAACCAAACCCAACAATCCTTCACCCAAGTTTCACCAGCAGCTTTTAACCTGCGTAAACTTTCAAAAATAATTTCTAAACAAACTTTATGAGTACCATGTGGGTCGGCTAAGTCTCCTGCACAATATACTTGATGAGGTTTTAATTCATTCAGTAAGTCCATGGTAATTCTAATATCTAATTCGCTCATTGGTTTTTTATCAATGGCACCTGTTTCATAAAAAGGTAAGTCTAAGAAATGATAGTTGGTATCTTTCAAGCCTACATATCTGCAAGTGGCTTTTGCTTCACATCTTCTAATTAAACCTTTAATAGCTCTAATTTCTGCGGTATCTAAATGCGTAGATTGTTTGTCTGCTAAAAATTGACGCGCATTGGTTAAAATTTCTTGACTCTTTTTATTATCAATACCGAATAAGTCTTCAAACCCTACAGCAAAATCTAAAAAGCGCGTAACGAATTCATCGGTGACTGCAATATTTCCGCTTGTTTGATAAGCCACATGCACATCATGTCCTTGTTCTTGTAAGCGCATAAATGTTCCACCCATACTAATGATATCATCATCGGGGTGGGGAGAGAATATCAATACTTTTTTAGGGTGCGGTGCGCTGCGCTCTGGATGCGCAGGTATTACTGCATTGGGTTTTCCACCTGGCCAACCAGTAATGGAGTCGCGCAACATATAAAATACTTGCAAGTTAATATCGTATACCGATTCTTTTAAAACCAATAAATCGGATAAACTATTCTCTTTATAATCGTCTGCTGTTAAACTAAGAATGGTCTTGCCTAATTTTAAGGCTAGGCTTATCACCGCTCTTTTAATCATTTGGGGTGTCCATTCGTTAGAACCTGTTAACCAGGGTGCTTTATTTCTAGTTAAATCAGAAGCTGCCATTTCATCAATCACAAAAGTACAGTCATCATGATTTTGTAAAACGCTGGCAGGAATTTGTTCAGTGACATCACCTTCAATAGATTTAGCAACAATAGAAGCCTTATCGCCCCAAGCTAATAAAACAATTTTCTTAGCCTTCATAATACTACTAATACCCACGGTAATAGCTAGTTTAGGTACTTTGTTTAAATCATGGAACTCATAAGTATTGGCAATTCTAGTTTGTTGGTCTAAATGAATGACTCTTGTTTTGGAATGAAAACTAGAACCTGGTTCATTGAAACCAATATGACCATTTTTACCAATGCCTAATATTTGTAAATCAATGCCACCTGTTTTTTCAATAATTTGCTCATAAGCGATACAAGATTCTTTTAAATTCTCTTTTGTCCATTCTCCATTGGGTAGGTGAATATTTTTAGGATCTATATCTACTAAATCAAATAAGTGACGGTGCATAAAGCTCCAATAACTTTGATATGCCGACTTTTCAATAGGATAATATTCATCTAAATTAATGGTCACTACATTTTTAAAACTTAAACCTTCTTCTTTATGTAGTCTTACTAATTCTTTATATAATAAAATAGGGGTCGTGCCAGTTGCCATCCCTAAAACACAGGGAAGTTTTTTAGCTTGTTTTTCTTTAATAAGAGCAGCTATTTGAGCCGCTACAGCATTAGATCCCTCAGTGGAGTTCTTGTAAATCTGAACGGGTACTTTTTCAAAAGATTCTAGCATAAAATAATTTTTATATTAATCAACCTTTGAGATTTTAATCATATTGGTAGGTAAGTGCAATTGAACCGGTGTACTTCCTGTATTTACGACTATATCATCTTTTTTAACAAATCCGTTTTTCTTTAAAATTTGAATTTGGTCTTTGATAATACTATCTAAACTTTCTTCTTTATTATAATAGAATGCCTTCACACCCCAGCTTAAACTTAATTGATTTACTAAACTTTTTTCTTTGGTAAAAATAAATAAAGGCGATTTTGGTCTAAAACTGCTTAGCATAAATGCTGTATAACCACTTTGTGTCATACCTACTAATGCTTGCGCATTACTTTCATCCGACAATTGACAGCCACTATAGCATAAGGCGTCACTTACAAAGGAAGGAGAATGGGGTTGTGGTTTTAAATCTTCAGAGCGGTTGTATTTATAACCATGCTCTTCTACTTCATTGATAATTTTACGCATGGTCTCAATAACTAGCACTGGGAATTGACCAGTGGCAGTTTCTCCACTTAACATTACCGCATCAGCACCTTCAATAACCGCATTAGCAACATCGGTAATTTCACTACGATTTGGTTTTACTCTATCAATCATGCTTTCCATCATTTGTGTAGCCACAATCACAGGCTTAGCACGGTGTATACATTTTCTAATTAATTCTTTTTGAATTAAAGGAATTTTTTCAACTGGAAGCTCAACGCCTAAATCGCCACGGGCAATCATAATGGCATCGCTGGCAATAATAATATCACGAATATTCGTTAAGGCCTCTGGCATTTCAATTTTTGCAATAATTTTTGATTTACTCTTATGCTTATCCAAGATGGCTCTTAACATTTCAATATCGGCTACTCTTTTTACAAAGCTTAATGCTACCCAGTCTAATTCTTCTTTAATGATAAAGGCAGCATCTTCTAAATCTTTTTCAGTAAGTGCGGGTAATGAAATTTTTGTATCGGGTAGGTTAATTCCTTTTTTAGAAGAAATAATACCTCCTAAAGTTACTTTTACTTTTACATCACCATTTTTTTCTACACTCTGTACTTTTACTTCAATCTTACCATCATCTATCATGATTAAGTTGTCCACTACCACATCACCCGCTAGGTTAGGGTAGGATACATAAATTTTTTCAATGGTTCCAACACATTTTTCATTCGTGAAAGTTAATACATCACCTTCCTTTACTTCTAAATGGTTATTCTCAATTTCACCTACTCTTAATTTAGGACCTTGTAAGTCACCTAATATGGCAACGGTACATCCTAATTCTTCGTTGATACCTCTAATATTATCTATAATTTTTTTCTTGTCTTCGTGACTGCCATGAGAAAAGTTTAATCTAAATACATTTACACCCGCTATTACTAAATTCTTTAATTGGTCATAGGTTTCAACAATTTTAGTTTTGTGATGGGGTTGCTTAAATTCGTTTTTACTCATTTTGTTTTTGTGGTTGTTTTAACTTAATTATTCTTTTTCTATCTTAGTTTATCTTTTCTTATCTACTTAATACCGTTACAATTTCAATTTCAATTTCTAATTCAATTTCTATTTCTAATTCAATTTCTATTCCTAAATTATCTCTAGCTAGCTAATATTTTTACAATTCTTAACCACTCTTCAGAAATTTTTTGTTTTGCTTTAACGGCATTATCAAGTGGGGTGTATTTCATTTTATTGTCTTCAATACCCACCATAACATTATGCGTTCCATTGATTAAGCATTCAACAGCATGGTAACCCATTCTGCTTGCAATTAATCGGTCTAAGCAACTAGGGGAGCCACCTCTTTGAATATGGCCTAAAATACAAACACGCACATCTGCATTCGGTAATTTTTTCTTTATGTAATTACCCACCTGTGTACCACCGCCAAATTCATCACCTTCGGCTACCACAATTAAGTTTACTAATTTTTTTCTTTTCTCTTTCTCTGTTAAAGAAGCAATCATTGCTTCCATATCTGTTTTAGATTCTGGAATTAATATATTTTCAGCACCTGTGGCAATACCACTATGAAGTGCAATATAGCCTGCGTCACGTCCCATTACTTCTACTACAAATAAACGGTCATGCGCATCTGCTGTATCTCTAATTTTATCTATGGCTTCAACAGCAGTGTTCACTGCCGTATCAAAACCAATAGTGAAATCACTTCCTGCTATATCTTTATCAATAGTGCCCGGAATACCAATACAAGGAATATCAAATTCGTTGCTAAATTTTTGGGCGCCTTTAAAACTTCCATCGCCACCAATAACCACTATTCCATTAATGCCTCTTTTCTTTAAATTCTCGTAGGCAATTTTTCTTCCTTCTATTTCAAAGAATTCTTTACTTCTTGCCGTTTTCAAAATGGTACCACCTCTTTGGATAATATTACCCACCGATTTTGAGTCCATTTCAAAGATGTCATCATCAATCATACCATTATATCCTCTTGCTACCCCAAATACTTGTAACCCATGATAAACGCTAGTTCTAACAACGGCTCTAATGGCGGCATTCATACCGGGGGCGTCTCCACCAGACGTTAAAACTGCGATTTTGCTTACTTTTTTAGCAGACATAATTTTCAATTGATCATTAATGTATTGATTTACAATAGTAATACCAATACGATGTAAAAGAAACCGAGCTACAAATTTAATCAATTGAGCTCAATTTTCCATTCAATTTATGAACAGTTTTGTCATGCTAACGCCTGTTATTAAATAGGGGGAAATTAGATCTAAAGTGAGTCTAATCAAAGAATTGCAAAGAAATGGAGCAATGAAGGCTATATTATTTATTCATTAAATAGATTTCAGCCATCATGCATCTAGTACTACCGCCTCCTAAAGCTTCAATGGTTGGGATAGAAATAGGGAGGATGGGGTTGTATTTTTCTAAGCTTTTTACCTGTTCGGTTTTCAAGGAGTTGTAGGCTTGCTCAGACAGGATTAAATGAGGTTTTTCATTGATATCATATACTTGCAACATATTTCCAGCAAAATGATTCAGTTGATGCTGGCTAATAGTAATAACTTCTTTATTAGTTCGTAAAAAACTTTCAAGAACTATTTGTTTTTCCTCTTCATTGGATATGCTATCTAAACAAATTACTACAAATTTATCAGCGATACACATCATTACATTGGTATGATAAATTGGTTGTGCTTTATCATCAACTGCATTAAAACAAATTGCTTTGAATTGCATTTTATCGCACCAGTGGGTAAAGGCCTCTTTATCTAGTCTTTCAGATAAACATCCATAGGCAATCTTATTTTGATGGTCTAGCACCATACTGCCTGTACCTTCTAAAAAAGTGCCTTCTTTTTCTAAATCAGTTAAATCCAATATATTTTCAATTTTATAATTCGATTCTAGAAAATCTTTCACTGTTGATTTTCTTTCAGCTCTTCTGTTTTGGGCAAACATAGGATAGAAGCAAAGGGTTCCATCTAAATGTGTAGACAACCAATTATTAGGGAAAATTGAATCGGGGGTAGAAGGGTCTTTGGTGTCTTGAACC
>JBEGKS010000128.1:0-4487 GCA_041183945.1 Bacteroidota bacterium
AGGAGAAACTGAATATGGTATTGGTTGGATTCCATTTGGGGGCTATGTAAAAATAGCGGGCATGATAGATGAGAGTATGGATAAGGAGCAATTGAATAAGCCACCCGAGTCTTGGGAGTTAAGATCCAAGCCTGCTTACCAAAGACTAATTGTGATGTTAGGTGGTGTTATAGTGAATGTATTATTAGCCATTGTAATATTTATTGGCATTGGTTGGTATTGGGGGGAAGATTATTTGCCTGCAAAAAATGTAAGCTATGGTGTACATGCCAGTGCACTTGCTCAACAAATGGGTGTGCAAGAGGGAGATATCATTGTTTCAGTAGATAAAAAAGAATTAGAAAACTTTGATGCTTTAGAGTCTAAATTAATATTAACAAATCCTAAAACTTTGGAAGTGCAAAGAGGGGATAGTATTATTTCTTTAAATATTCCATCAAGTTTAGCCACCTCACTTGCTAAGTTTAAAAAAACAGCCCCCTTTGTTATTCCTCGCATACCCGTCATTATTGATTCAGTGGGAAAATCGGCGGTGATTTTAGAAGGAGCGTTTAATAAAAACGATACACTGTTGAAAATAAATAATACTAGTATTAAATACCAGTATGAATTTTTAGAAGTAAAACAAAAATATGCCGATTCTATTGTGATGGTCATGTCTAAAAGAGGAGCCGATACAGTGTATACCAAAACCTTAATTAGCAATGCAGGACAGTTAGGTTTATTTGTAAAACTTCCTTACGCCTTATTTAAAACAGTGCACAGAGATTTTACTTTCTTAGAAGCCATACCCGAAGGGGCACATCGTTGCTATACTACTTTGGATAATTATATTCAAGGCATCAAACAAATTTTTACAGGCAAAGTAAATGCCAACGATTCCTTAGGAAGTTTAATTAGCATTGGAAATACTTTTCCTGCTGCCTGGGATTGGGAACGTTTTTGGACTTTGACCGCTATATTCTCTATTATACTTGCCTTTATGAATGTGCTACCAATTCCTGCCTTAGATGGAGGTCATGCACTGTTTATATTAGTGGAAATGATCACAGGTAGAAAGCCTAGTGATAAGTTTATGGAATACGCTCAAATAGTGGGTATGATGCTTATGTTTGGCCTAATGCTATATGCTCTGGGGCTTGACTTTTGGCGTTTGTTCAAGTAATTCAGCAATTTGTTGTAATTTTGTAGGTTCGAATTAAGTTTTATCTCATAAGATACAATTGGGGTCGTATGGTTTTGACAGCAGTCGTAGCGGTTGGGGTAAGCATGCAGTGCGTTGGGTAATTAGCACTTTAATCTGAATACCAAACAATCAAAAGGCGAAGCAAATTTTGCCATGGCTGCTTAATTCAGTGAATTAACTTCCATTTTGGTCGAGAGAGAAGGCAGGCCTGTTGCCCGCTCCTCAGCCTAATTAAAACCAAAACAGGATGCGATAAAAGTAGGCTGTGCCTTTTATTTAAGTACCATCCAGCTAAGCGAATAATTGGTTTGTGTTTTTCCTGCTATTCGCCGACAAGTAATAAAACAATAAGCATGTAGAAGACCAATGGTAACATTGTTTGGACAGGGGTTCGACTCCCCTCGACTCCACAAAAAAACCTCACCCATAATTCGGTGAGGTTTTTTATTGAATCTTATTTCAATGAACACAAATTTATTTTTTAAATATACTTTTCTCTTTGGCCATTTTTTCAATGGCATCTACGCTACGAGGAGCTCCTGCAGATAAATTTTTATTACCTGTTTCAGTAATTAAAATATCATCTTCAATTCTTACACCAATGCTCCACCATTTTTTATCGCAGTTGCTTCCTGGTGGAATATAAATACCAGGTTCTACTGTTAAGACCACACCTGGTAATAAAGTCCGAGGGCCCATATCGTGCACATCTAATCCTAAATGATGTGAAGTGCCATGCGGAAAATATTTTCTTGCCTCGGCTTCATTAGCAGCAATGCCTAATTGTATTAAACCTTCATTCACTACTTTTCTTGCAGCAGCATCTGCTACACCAAAAGGTGCACCAGGTACACAGGCAGCAATGCCCGCATCTTGTGCTTTTAATACTAATTCATAAATTATTTTTTGAGCGGCTGTGAATTTTCCATTGGCAGGTATGGTTCTAGTAACGTCAGCGCTATAGCCATGGTATTCTGCGGCGCAATCACTTAATAACATTTCACCCTCATTAATGGTTTTTAAGTTGGTGACATAATGTAGTACACATGCATTTTCTGCAGCACCATTAATACTAGGGTAGCCAGGATACTCGGAGCCATTGTTTTTAAAATGATATTCCATAATGGCTTGGGCTTGGTATTCAGCCATACCTGGTTTAATGGCACGCATTACATCGCTATGACCTTCAGCGCTTATAGCAGCTGCTTTTGCAATTAAAGCAATCTCTTCTGGTTGTTTAATACCACGAAGGCTGCTTAAAATCATTTGAGTACTTCTTGCAGCAATGGGTTTGTTTTGTGTATTGATAATGCTATCTACAATAGTTGCCATACGTGTAAGTGGGTCCTCTGTTCTTTTATATTTTGAGAAAATGCCCTCCCCACGATAAGCAGTAAAAACAGAATCGATACTACTAAAATCGATAGTGTTTGCTGTAAACTCATCATTGATAAATACATTATCCATTTTATATTTTGCTTTCACACCTTCTGCACCTAAAATTTTTCCTGTCCACAATTCTTTTTGTGGATCACGATTTTTGACAAAAATAAATTCAGTCCCCGTTTTATTTAAAATAGTAACGGGTTGTTTGAATAATAATAATAAAGCATCTGATTCTTCTAAACCAGTAAAGTAGTAGAAGTTTTTACTTTGCGCATATTGATAATCGACATCGTTATTTCTTACACGCACTTGAGAGGCAAAGAAAATGCCCACGCCATTGGGGGATAATTTTTCTTTAAAAGCAGCACGACGACCTGCATGAAATTCAGGACTTAAATAATCGTTAGGGTACTGCGTAGTCTGCTGCGCAAAAGTTAATAAAGGGGCTACTATGATAAGTAACCAAGAAAAGATTCTTTTTGTATTCATTAGTATAAATTTTACGTATTAAAGCTAATTGTTTTTTTGAGAATAAGAAAAACAAATACCCAGTACTATTCATCCTAATACCAGCACCATTTATCCTATTTTTATATAAATACCGAGCTTTCTTAGCCATATTTTCTTAACTTTAATTTGTTATTTTTTTACATTATATATTTAATTTAATCAGATATGAAAAAGTATTATTTCCTAGTATTAGTAGGGCTTTTAGCCTTCGTTTCGAATAATCAATTAAGGGCGCAGGAAATTAAAGCAGCACCCATTGAAGGTAGATGGGATTTAACGGTGGAATTTAATGGCCGTAAGGCAGCTTCATGGTTGGAAGTAAGACATTCAGGCCTTAAAACTTTAACAGGACATTTTGTTTGGGAATCGGGAAGTGCACGTCCTATATCAGAAGTATTTTACAAAGAGGATAAAGTAAATTTTCAAATTCCTACTCAATTTGATGTTAGCGATAAAGAAATGTTTTTTGAAGCAACACTGAAGGATGACAAATTAGAAGGTACCATTCTTAGTCCTTTAGGTAAAACTTTCAAGTTTACAGGAGTGAGAGCACCTCGCTTAATTACCAATAAAAAACCTATTTGGGAAAAGCCAATTCAATTATTTAACGGAAAAAATTTAGACGGCTGGCAGGCCTTAGGTAAAAATCAATGGGTAGTAGAGAAGGGTGTTTTAAAAAGTCCTCAATCTGGTTCAAATATTAGAACGGTACAAACCTTTAACGATTTTAAATTACATATTGAATTTCGTTATCCTAAAGAAAGTAATAGTGGTGTGTATTTAAGAGGCAGGTATGAAGTGCAAGTAGAAGATAGCAAGGGAAGAGAGCCTTTAAATATTTATTTAGGAGGTGTGTATGGTTTTATAGACCCTTTATTTAACATGGCTAAAGAACCAGGAGAATGGCAGTCTTATGATATTACCTTAGTAGGAAGATTAGTAACTGTAGTAGCAAATGGAGTTACTGTTATTTACAATCAACAAATTCCAGGTATTACAGGTGGTGCCTTAGATAGTAATGAAGGCGAACCAGGGCCTATTATGATGCAAGGCGATCATGGTCCGATTGAATACAGAAACATAATTATCACGCCGGCTAAAAACTAATAAAAAAGCCCCCCGAAATATCGAGGGGCTTTTTTATTAGACTTAAAATTTTAGCGCTCTTTTATTAGCGTTCAAAAACCACTTCTTCATATGGTACTCTAAAGCGCGGTCCCCATATACCTTGTTCTGTTCCTTTGCCCACGGCAATAATCATATTAATTTCAGCACCTGCTGGAAGGTTCAATGCTTTTTTAACTCTTACTTGATCAAAGCCTTCCATTGGACAAGATTCAAATCCTTCAGCAGCTATGGACAACATAAAAGTTTGTGCAGCTAATGCGCAAGACTTATGCACTGT
>JBEGKS010000129.1:0-4468 GCA_041183945.1 Bacteroidota bacterium
TTTATAATTCACTAAAAAACGAATAGTGACATCAATGGCAATGCCAAGGGCTACACTAAAAACAAGTACCGTTGAAGGTTTTAAAGAAATACCCACCCAACCCCATTAAACCTGCCGTTATAAGCAAGGGCACAATATTGGGCACTAATGAACACATAAGTATAGGAAAGGACCTAAATAAGAAAATCATACAAATAGCAATTAATAAAAATGCCCAAAATATAGATTCGCCTAAGCCTCTTACAATAAAATTACTCCCTTCTAAAAAAGTGACACTACTACCCGTTATTTCTACCTTGTATTTGCTTGTATCAAAAATAGCGTTGGTAGCACTGTCTAGTCTATGTAAAAACAATGGAAGCTCGGCGCTACCAATATCCTTCATATTCACACTCACTCTTGTTTCTCTTTTAGCCGAATCAATAAACTTCGATAACAACTGAGTGGGGCTAGCACCTGTACTATTCGTGGTTTTTTGAGAATCTGTTTTTAAATAAGGGGCCATAAATGCCATTTCTGTTCCAGTAGGAACCGCATAAGCGTTCGAATCGCCATCATAAAAAGCTTGTTTAGCAAACTTAATACCCTCTAATAAACCCAATGGTTTTCCCAACTCTGGTTGCGCTACTAAATACTGGTGTAACTCATCTATTGCTTCTAATGGTTTAATAGAGCGTACTAATCCATTTTTTTTCTTGGTATCAATTACAATTTCCAAAGGCATTACCCCACCCGCTTCTTTTTCAAACCATTTTAAATCGGTGTATAATGTATCTTTTTTAGGAAGGTCATCTACAATAAAGGCTTCCTTCTTAATGTGCATTAAACCCATTATAGAAACTACCACCAATATACTAGTAATGGCAAATACCCATTTGGTATGTTGGAAAGTCCATCTTTCAATTTTGATTAAGACTCTTTCTAAAAATTTATTTTCTAAATATTTTACATGTTTTGTACTAGGCGGAGGTAAAAAAGTTAGTACAGGGGGTATAAAGAAAAGACTAATTAAAAATAAAGCCATGATATTTAATCCAGATACCCAACCAAAATCTTTTAATAAGGGGCTCTTGGTAAGTGCAAAAACAAAAAAGCCAATGGCTGCGGTAATATTACAAAACAATGTAACAATGCCCATTCTTCCTACCATTTGTTCAATGGCCTCTTGTTTGTTCTTTGATTCCTTATAAGAAGTGTGGTATTTATTTAAAAAATAAATGCAATTCGGAATACCTATCACCACTATCAATGGGGGTATTAGTGCAGTGAGTAAAGTAATTTTCTGGCCTAATAAAACCATGGTGCCAAAACTCCATATAACGCCCATTACTACCACAGACAAGCTGAGTAAGGTGGCAGAAATAGATCTAAAAAATAAAAATAAAGTTATGGCCGATAATAAAAGCGAGCCTATTAAAAACCATAACATCTCTTTTTTAATTCTATCTGCAAGTATGGTTCTAATATAAGGCAAGCCGCTAATATGTACTTTTAAATTTGATTTTGCTACAAAGGCATCTAGTTTAGATTGCAAGTTTTTAATAATGGCGGAACGCGCTCCGCTATTAATAGAATCGGGTATAAAACTTATAGCCATTATATAAGCGTGGCTACTTGGATTGTACATTAAATTTTTATAAAAAGGCAGGCTCTCTAAAATAGCTTTATCCGCAGCTAAAGCACTGTCAGAACTATAAGACGCCTTAAAAATTTTATGTGGTAAGAATTTACTAGAGGCACTGTCCTTAACAATTGTATAGGCGCTAGGAACACTTACTACTTCCGTTACCCCAGGAATAGTTTTTATGTCTTTTTGTAAATTGGCTACTTGATTAAAAACAGTTGTGGTAAAAAATGAATCGGTCTGAAAACCCACCACCATGGTAGTGCCGTCTACACCAAACTTTTTTACAAATTCTTTATAAATAACAAACTTTGGATTGTCTTCAGGTATGGCCTTGGTAAACTCATAACTTAGCTTTACTTGAATGGCAAAATACCCCATCACTAAAGTAGAAATTGCTAAAAAGCTAAGTGCTGCTATTTTATATTTTACAATGTTCTTTCCTAATTGATGCCAAGTCATAGTGTATATTTTAAATTAATTCACCCATAAAAACGCAGCTATTTGTGTGCCCATTCCTATGGCAAAACCCAGTATAAGTTCCTTATTGGTATGATCAGATACTATCATTCTGGCACTCCATACAATGGCTGCAATTGCTATTGCAACCACTACCCAAGGTAAATTATTAATAGGATATGAAAAGCTTACAAGTACTACAGCTGTTAATAAACCACTCACCCCCATTGTATGCAAACTTACTTTTACAAAATGATTTGCTGTAAGTCCAATGGCGCTGGCAATAAAAATACCAAAGTAAAAATATTTTAAGGCTAGGGGCTGGTCTGTAAAATTTCTACTTAAATAATACATCCACCAATAAAAAAACATTACAATCACATAAGGGATAATTCTATCTTTCTGTGTTTTCAAGAAAATGCTATCGCTGAATTTTAATCTCCATAATAAGAAAACCGCAAAGGCTGGGAAAAAAGCAGTCAACCAAAACACACTAAATAATTTTAGTTTCAATTGCCAATCGGTAATACTCGCAAACTCGAAAGGCACCACTTGCATTAAATAAAGAAAAAAATATGTAGGTATAAATAAAGGGTGAAGTACATAAGACACTAAATGAGCCAATATTTTTAAGAACTTCGGTGGTTGATTTTCCATTCGTCTGTTTAGGTTTTTAACTACAATTCTTTACGCAATCTAGCTACTGGTACATTTAATTGTTCTCTATACTTGGCAACGGTTCTTCTAGCAATATTATAGCCTTTTTCTTGCAACTGCTCTGTTAACTCATCATCGCTGAAGGGCTTGTGCTTGTCCTCCGACTCCAATAGTTCTTCTAATATTGCTTTTACTTCTTTGGTACTTACTTCTTCTCCAGAATCGGTGGTTAAAGACTCACTGAAAAAATATTTTAATAAAAAAGTGCCAAATTCGGTTTGTACATACTTACTATTCGCTACCCTACTTACCGTAGAAACGTCTAAAGCCGTTTTTTCTGCAATATCTTTTAATATCATGGGCCTTAACTTAGTGGTATCCCCCGTCATAAAGAATGCTTCCTGATGCAACAAAATAGATTTCATTGTATGCAACAAAGTTTGCTGTCTTTGCTGAATCATTTCAATGAACCATTTAGCAGAATCAATTTTTTGTTTAATAAAAAATACAGCTTCTTTCTGCGATTTATCTTGCTTATTACTTCGCTCGTATTCTTTTAGCATTAATTTATAATCATCGCTAATAACCAGTGGTGGCGCATTACGGCTATTCAAGGTTAATTCTAAGTGGCCATTATTTATAAGCACCGTGAAGTCTGGAATAATATATTTATCGGCCTCGCTCATATGCCCCGTCTCAGCCCCAGGCTTGGGATTTAAAGAAATAATCTGATAAAGCACTTCTTTCATTTGCGCCTCCTCTAAATGCAAACTCTTCTGTATTTTATCGTAGTGCTTGCGTGTAAATTCTTCAAAATGTTTTTCAATAACCGTAATGGCTAGCTTTCTTATTTCATTGGAAGTCGCCTCTTGTTCTGATAACGAACCTTGTTCCGATTGTTTTCTTTTCAACTGAATGAGTAAACATTCTTGTAAGTTACGAGCACCAATACCGGGCGGATCAAACTGCTGCACTTTTAACAATAAGGCTTCAATTTCTTTTTCCTCCACCCACATGCTTTGTTTGAAGGCTAAATCATCTGCAATAGATTGCAAGGCTCTTCTCAAATAACCATCATCATCTAAACTCCCTACAATTTGTTCTGCAATTTTATATTCATGGTCGGCCAAATCCAACATACTCAGTTGGTCCATCAATAATTCATGTAAACTTTGTTCTGCTCTAATAGGAATAACCTTGTCATTATCTAGTTCTGGATAATAATCGTCCTTGGTTTTATAATCCGCCACATCTGCTTCATCGTCAAAACTATAATCACTTAATTCTTCATTGCTCATTTCAAATTCATCTACCGGAATGGCTTCTTCTTCCTCCAAGCTACCTTGCAATAAATCATCCGGCATTTCTTCTACCGACTTTTCCATATCTCCTTCCAATAAATCGGCATTCATTTCTAAGGCTGGATTTTCTTCCAACTCTTCTTTGACTCTTTGTTCTATTTGGGCAGTAGGAATTTGCAACAACTTCATCAGTTGTATTTGCTGTGGCGACAATCTTTGTAATTGTCTTTGTTGCAAGGATTGGCCTAATGACATAATCGCTGCTTTAAGAAATTGCTTTTTTTATCACGCTTAAAAAGGCAGCTCCTTTTTCATGTACTTGCTCTTCCGTCCATAATAAACTAATGGCGGTAGAGATACATCTACTCATGATGGCATCGCTTTTATCAAAAGACTTGGTACTTAATGCAGCTAGTGCTTTTTGTTG
>JBEGKS010000129.1:4484-4834 GCA_041183945.1 Bacteroidota bacterium
TTTTTAAGATGCGCCCACTTTTTAATATAATGCCAGTTGTTGGCATACCAATAAAAATTTCCAGCTAATATATTAGCCTGCTTCATAGCCTCTATTACTTTTTCAGTGGCTTCATGAGATGGTAAAAACCAAGTTAAAAAACTGCCACTATCTCCTGCAGGATCCGGTACTGTTCTAAAGGCAATACCCGGCACTTGCTCTATATAAGATCTTAAAATTTGATTGTTCTTTTTTTGCACCTCTAAAAACTGGTCTAATTTTCTTATTTGTGCAAGACCCACTGCAGCATGCAATTCACTAATTCTAAAATTATAACCCAAGAAAGGATGTAAGTCTGCTCCTCTATCCAC
>JBEGKS010000130.1:0-7093 GCA_041183945.1 Bacteroidota bacterium
GCTTTAACGAAGTATATTCAAGACATTCCTATAGAGTCCTTTAAAGCCATTGAATTAGACCGAGAAAAAGTAGCCTATTTAAGCACTGAATATCCCGAGTTAAAAGACAAATTAATACTTGCTGATATTTTGGATGTAGCCCTTCCATTTGACAATGAGTTTGTAGTGGTGGGCAATTTTCCTTACAATATTTCTACCCAAATTGTTTTTAAAATTTTAGAATGGAAGCAGCAAGTGCCCATGATGGTGGGTATGTTTCAAAAAGAAGTAGCAGAAAGAATTGCAGCCAAGCCTAATTCAAAAGCATATGGTATATTAAGTGTTTTAACGCAGGCCTTTTATGATGTGACTTATTTATTTGATGTGCCACCTACTGCTTTTACACCACCCCCTAAAGTGATGAGTGGAGTGATTAAGCTAACTAGAAAAGATAATTTCCCAAAATTTGTTTCTGAAAAACTATTTTTCCATATAGTGAAAATGGCTTTTGGTCAAAGAAGAAAAATGTTAAGAAATCCTTTAAAGCCATATTTTAGTGCAGCACAATTACAGGGTCCTCTTTTTACCAAAAGAGCGGAGAATCTTACCTTTGAAGACTATGCGGCCTTAACCTTTAAAATGCATATTGAATAGATGGTCTTGAAAATAATTATAACAGCACCTGTGCATTCTTTTTTAGTAGATACTTTAAAAGAAAAAGGGTATGCTATTCAATACGAACCTACTATGAGCTATGAAGGCTTAATGGATTGTATTGAAACAGCGACTGGTTTAATTGTAACTACACGTTTAAAAATAGATGCTGCAATTTTATCAAAAGCCCATCAACTGAAATGGATAGGACGCATTGGAAGTGGTATGGAATTAATAGATACCGAATTTGCGGCTAGTAAAAATATTGTATGTGTAAGCAGTCCTGAAGGCAATAGAACTACTGTAGGGGAACATACCCTAGGTTTATTATTAAGTTTAATGAACCGTATTCATAGTTCCTATAAAGAAGTGCGTGAAGGTAAATGGATACGTGATGCCAATAGAGCAGATGAACTTACTGGAAAGACCGTAGGTATTATTGGACTAGGTAATACTGGATCGGCTTTTGCAAAAGTTTTATCTGGATTTGATGTAACTATTTTAGCGCACGATATTTATAAAACTGGGTTTGAAACAAATCAAATAAAAGCGGCATCACTTGAAATGATACAAGCGCATGCAGATGTAATTAGTTTGCATTTACCTCTTACTAGTTTAACGCATCATTATGCGAATACTGCTTTTTTTAACAGTCTTCAAAAGAAGCCTTATTTTATAAGTACTTGTAGAGGGGCGGTTACTGAAACTGCTGCTGTATTAGCGGCCATTCAAAATCAGCAAATTAGGGGGGTAGGGCTGGATGTGCTAGAAAAAGAGCCCATTGAACAACATACAGCCCAAGAAATGGCTGTTTTAGAAGCACTTATGATGCATCCAAATTGTATCATAACGCCTCATATTGCGGGTTATAGCCACGAGGCCTACTATAAAATGTCTAAGTTGGTATTGGAAAAATTAGGCATCATTTAAGCAATATTTTATATCTTTGTACCATGCAACGCTTCACTTATGTGGCGTTGTATTTTTTTTATAACTAAACTAAGGATATGAGCGAAACTACAGTATATGTGACCCAAGAAACTTTTGATAAAATGCGTGAGCAATTACAAAAGATGAAGTCCGTAGATCGTCCCGCTGCTTCAAGAGCCATTGCTGAGGCAAGAGAAAAAGGAGACTTAAAAGAGAATGCTGAATACGATTCTGCTAAAGAAGCACAAGGCATGCTAGAAGCAAAAATTAAGCAATTAGAAGCAACTATTTCGAATGCTAAAATTGTGGACACTAGTACTATTGATACAAGTAAAGTAACTATACTTACCAAGGTCACTATTACCAATCAGGCGACTAAAAAAACAATGACTTATCAACTGGTAGGAGAAAAAGAAGCCGATTTAAAAGCGGGTAAAATTTCTGCATCTTCTCCTATTGGAAAAGGTTTAATTGGTAAAAAAGTGGGAGAGCTAGCAGAAATTCAAGCGCCTAATGGGGTGATAAAATTTATGGTAGACAATATTACCATCTAATTATCTTCTAATTATTTTCTTACATAAATAAAAGCCATGACCCTTTTTACAAAAATCATCAATGGCGATATTCCTTCTTATAAAATTGCAGAATCGGAAAAGTTTTATGCATTTTTAGATATTTTTCCTTTGCAAAAAGGACATACTTTAATAGTGCCAAAAATAGAGGTAGATAAAATATTTGATGTACCAGATACTTATTTGAGTGAATTATTAATATTCGCAAAACCCATTGCTGCAGCTATTGAAAAAAGCTTTCCTTGTAATAGAGTGGGTATGGTAACTGTAGGTTTAGAAGTACCTCATGCACATGTACATTTAATACCTATTAATGCGGCATCTGATATGGAATTCTCTCAGCCTAAGCTATCTTTAACAAAAGAAGAGTTTACTGCCATACAGGCATCTATTGTAAGTAAGCTTTAATGAGTAAGTATTTTTTGGCTACTGCACTTCTACTAAAAATGTAGCTATTTACTTTTCACCCTACCAGGATTTTTAGTTAAAAAAGCTTCCCAGCTATTGGCTTTTTTAGAAGAGATTTTTTTCCTTTGACAATTTTTGCTGCAGGAATTTGTAAGCCAGTGATTTGATAATGATGACAGAGTGCAACGCCTAAGGCGTCGGTGGCATCGAAGTATTTAGGTTGTTTTTTAATAGATAAAATACGCTCCAACATTTTCCAGATCATTTCTTTATCGGCATTGCCATTACCCGTAATGGATTGCTTTACTTTTTTAGGCGCATATTCTGTTACAGGAATTTTAAAATGCATAGCCGCTGCTATAGCCACCCCTTGAGCACGGCCCAGCTTCAGCATACTTTGAATATTTTTACCAAAGAAAGGCGCTTCAATGGCAAAATGAGTGGGCTCGTATGTTTCTATTAATTCAATAATTCTTGCATGAATCATTTGAAGCCTTGCATAAATGTCTTTTTCCTTGGTCATTTTTAAGACATCCATTGTGATTAAGGCAGGCTTGGCGCCCCCTTTTAAAATTGCATACCCTAAAATTTGGGTACCTGGATCAATTCCTAAAATAATGGGTGTTTTTGACATGCACAATAAAGTTACATATATCATTGCAAATTCCGAACTTTGTACTCAATGAATAAAGAGCTACTTAAAAAATTAAGAACTTATTTCAATAATTCTATTGGATTTATTTTGTTTCTTGTATGTGCAGTGGCTATTTATAATAAAGTAGCTACAAATGATAATCTAAATGAATTTGGGGATCAAATCAAGCAACAATTCTATACCATTGGCTTTTTTCAGTGGGCAGTCTTAATTATTTTATTTGGTTTAAATTATCTAATGGAATCTATTAAATGGAAGCTGGTGCTAGCCGAATTAAGCCCCACTTCTATTTTGAAATCTTATAAATCTGTATTAGTAGGCCAGGCATTTGCTTTTTTTACCCCCGCTAGATCGGGCGATTATGTGGGTAGAATTTTATTTTTAGAAGCAGGTAATAAATTAAAAGGACTAGCTCAAATGGCTTGGGCATCCTATGCACAGTTACTAGTAACCTTATTTTTTGGAAGTGTTGGCCTTTTCTATAATCTCCCTTTTTTACCTTGGTTGAAATGGGTGGGGCCTATTATTGCAGCTGCTGCCTTTATTATTTATTTTCATCCAGCTCAGTTTACAGGCTGGCTAAAAAAATTATCCTTACTTCAAATAAAAACTATATTAAAAGGGCAATTGGTCTTATTTGCTTTTTTTAAATATTGTGTTTTTGTATTGCAGTATACCTGGGTGGTTAAGATTTTTAATATACCCATTGGCACACTGGATCTTTGGGTGGCCTTATCAGTCTTGTTTTTTTGTTTAAGTTTAATTCCCTCCATTGCAATAACAGATGTAGTTATTAGAGGACAGCTTATCGTTTTATTATTAAGTCCTTTTTATGACAATAGTTTAATGCTTATATGTGTAAGTACTATTATTTGGGTTGTTAATTTTTTATTACCCGCTATAATTGGCTCCATTCTTTTAATCAATTACAGGATAAAGCAATAATTTTGCGTGCAACCCTCAATAATGTAAATAACTCCCATGCATTTTTTATTTCTTATATTTTCTTTTTTTATCTTTCTACCAGCCCCTGATAAAGGATTATGTAATTTAAATAATACGGCCTTTAATGCTGGGGAGAAGATAACTTATACTATATATTATAATGTGATAGGGCTTTATGTGAATGCTGGCAAAACCGATTTTACAGTTCAGTCTACTAGCTTCAATGACAATGATGCATTTATTTTAACCGCTATAGGGAAGTCAAATACGAAATATGATTGGATATTTAAAGTAAGGGATAAATACGAATCGGTGGTGGATGCTAAAACCTTACTGCCATATCAGTTTACACGTCAAATTAATGAAGGCTCTTTTCATAAAAAAGAGATGGTGAAATTTAATCAGAAAGCGAGAACAGCTAGTACCGAAGAGGAAGTATATAAAACTTCAGAATGTACTTTTGATGTGGTCAGTGCGGTCTATGCAGCCAGAAATTATAATTATTCAAATTTGGTCATGGATGATAAAATTTCTCTTAATTTTTTTCTAGATAAAAATTTATACCCTTCTTATTTCAAGTATTTGGGTAGAGAAGTGATTACCACAAAATATGGAAAATTTAAAGTCATTAAATTAGCACCCTTATTATTAAAAGGTAGTATGTTCGAAGGTGGAGAAAAAATGACTATTTGGGTGACTGACGATGAAAATCATATTCCCGTTCGTATTGAAACACCCATTGTGGTGGGAACTATTAAAGTTGATATGGTGGGCTATCAAAATATTAGATACCCCTTAAGTTCTTTAATTGAACTAGTGGATAATTAAAGACAATAATTAGATTTAATAATTAGAGTGAGTTATTGCAATATTTCTTTTAAGCTAAAACTAGCCCCCGCTCTTATTCCTTTCTCCGTTTCAATTAAACGACAGCATTCATTCACTGCATCGTGTTCAAAAAATAAGATATAATTTTCCCTAAGCGCTGTAGTTAAAAACTTTTCTTTTTCTTCTAAGGTAATAAGGGGTTGCATATCATAGCCCATCACATAAGGTAGGGGTATATGACCAGTGGATGGAAGTAAGTCTGCCATATATACAATGGTTTCATTTCCTATTTTTATTTTAGGTAGCAACATGCCTTCTGTATGCCCATTCACCACTAGGCAACTTATAGCATCTGTGAATTTAATTTCTTGTAAACTAGTAGTACTTTGAAAAGCAGGCAACGTGATTAATTTAAGTTGACCACTTTGCTTTAAAGGCATAATATTTTCAGTTAAGAAGGAAGCTTTTTCTCTTCTATTGGGATGCAAGGCTAAATTCCATTGTGTTTCGCTTACCCAATAAGTCGCATTAGGAAAGCTGGGCACTAATTTATCCTCTAATTTTTTAATAGCTCCACCTACATGGTCAAAATGTAAATGCGTTAGCAATACATCAGTGATATCTTCTACCCCTATATTTATTTTTTGTAGTGCATCAGCCAAGGCAACTGTTTCATGAGGGTAGTAATGACTGAAAAATTTGGCATCCTGTTTATCACCCATGCCAGTATCTATTAATATAGTACGATTCCCTTCTTTAATAACTAAGCAACGTAATGCCCAGGTACATAAATTATTTTCATCTGCCGGATTAGTTTTATTCCAAATAGATTTTGGTACAACACCAAACATAGCGCCACCATCTAATTTAAATTTACCAGTTTCTACACTAAATGCCTGCATGCCCTTTTAATTTTGAAGTGCGGTAAAGTAGCACTAAGCCAATGATAAAAAATATAGTTAAGGCCAATACAGAATTTCTTTGTGAGCCAGTGATTTCATTAATAAAACCAAAGCTAAACATACCTATTACAATGGCAATTTTTTCAGTTACATCATAAAAACTAAAATAGCTGGTGGTATCATGCGTCTCTGGCATTAATTTGGAGTAGGTACTTCTACTTACCGACTGAATACCTCCCATTACAAAGCCCACTACAATGGCTAAAGTATAAAAGGGAACCACCGCGTTTCTAGGTAAATAATAGCCCATGATACAGCCTCCAATCCAAATACAAATAGCCATCATAATGGTATTAAAATTACCCCATTTGCTAGCAAGTTTGGCCATTAAGTGTGCGCCTGGTATGGCAACAATTTGTATAATTAAAATAGCCAAGATTAAATTTGTGGTAGGAATGTTTAATTCACTTTTTCCGTACAAGGTGGCTGCTAACATTACAGTTTGCACACCCATATTATAAAAGAAAAAGGAGAATAAAAATCTTTTAAGTACGGGCAGGTCTTTTAATTCAATCCATACTTTATGTAATTCTTTATAGCCTTGGGTAATTAGGTTCTTGCTATGTACCCCTTTCACGCCTGTGCCTTCAGGTAGTTTTGAAATAGATAACCAGCCAAACCCTATCCACCAAACACCTACTAATAAAAATGAAATTTGAGAAGCCTTGCCTACCGTAATGCCAAATAGCTCCGGCTTTAATACAAAGACAAAACAGATAAGTTGTAAAAGCACCGATCCAATATAGCCCATCATAAAACCTTTGGCGCTAATGCGGTCGCGGTCCTCTGGTGCTGCAATTTCTGGTAAATAAGAATTGTAAAAAACTAAACTGGCCCAAAATCCCACACAGGCAATAATCACAGAAATTAAGCCGCCCATAATATGATTACTGTCAAAAAAGTATAAGGAAGCGCAGGCTAAACTGCCCATGGTGCAAAAGAATCGAAGAAATTGTTTTTTATTTCCTCTGTAGTCGGCAATAGAAGAAAGAATGGGAGAGAGGATGGCTACAATGACAAAGGCAATCGCTAGAACATAATTATAGAGCGCTGTATTTGAAAATTCATAATTACCTATTTTAATTTTATCAATTAAAGTATTTTCATTGCCATCGCCAGTGACTGCTTCGTAATAAGCAGGGAAAATGGTAGAGGTAATC
>JBEGKS010000130.1:7109-14131 GCA_041183945.1 Bacteroidota bacterium
CTATTAGACCAGTCGTACATAGCCCATCCGTTCACTACTTTTTTTGAAGCTGTTTGCATTAGCAATTATTTAGTGTTTTAAAAATACTAATAATTATGCAACTCTCCTATAGGCGATACTTAGTTAAGATAATGGGTGTATAAAAGCCCTAAGATGCTCAGCCCTAGTACAATACGGTACCATCCAAAAGGGGCAAAGCCTCTTTTTTCTACAATGCGCATAAAAAATTGCACACTTAATAAGGCCACCAGAAATGCTACTACTGCGCCAATCAATAATGTTATGAGGTTCTCTTGTCCAAAAACTTCTGGATTGGTTTTATAAACATCTAAAGTACTTTTCGCAGAAGCGGCTAGCATGGTAGGGACTGCTAAGAAAAATGAAAATTCTAAAGCTGTTTTTTTATTTAATTGTTGACTCATACCTCCAATAATAGTGGCAGCACTTCTGCTTAGTCCTGGAAATAATATAGATAAGACCTGAAAGCAACCAATAATAAAAGATTTTTTATAGCTGACATCTTCCTCGTTAGAGCTTTGATCAGAAGCTTGGCTTTTGGAAGCTTCTGCTTTTGCAAAAAACTGGTCTATGAATAATAGTAATACACCTCCTGCTACCATAACAATGGCAATAACCCATAAATTACCTAAAGCAGCATCGATATGTTTTTTTAGGGCAGCTCCGAATATTAAAGCAGGAATGACTGCAATAATTAATTTAATATAGAAGCTGTAATGCTTAAAATCGAAAAACCTTTTTCTATAAATAACCACCACCGATGCAATGGCTGCTAGTTGAATCACTATTTCAAATAAATCTACAAAGGGGCTGCTTTCAATGCCTAAAAAAGGATTAGCAAATTTCATATGCGCCGTACTTGATATAGGCAAGAACTCGGTAATACCTTCGATAATGGCTATGATAATAGATTGTAAAGTATTCATTCTTATGACTTTTTGAAAATCGCATATATCTCTACAATAAAACCTGCGATTACCACAATAGGGGCAAGCGTAATGCGTCTAAAGCTATACACTTCCGATTCATTAAATACATTAGGATCGGCGCTTTTGCCACCAGACATTAAGAACATGCCAACTACTATTAAAGCTGCTCCAATAAGCATCCAAGTGTAATTAGACTTGCCAAAGAATTGAAGTGATTTAGTTTTTTCTTTCTGACTCATGATTTCAAATTTTATTTTGAATAATTTTTATAAAAATTCTTGTACTTATTAATATAGTTCGTCCAATTTCATTTTTAAATATTTTAGTACGCTGCGATAAGTACTAAATACCGAAATACCCACGCCCAGTAATATAAGGCCTCCAAATAAAATTAAACTATTGCTAATGCCTTGTAACATGCCTATTTGCGGAAACTGAGTGGTGGCCCATTCTATTAATCCAAATAAAAGGAAGATGGCTATAAAGGCGCTAATTAAACCATTTAATAATGCACGAATTAACAAAGGCTTTGATATAAAATTACGGGTCGCACCTACCATTTGCATGGTCTTAATTAAAAAGCGATTGCTAAACATAGCTAAGCGAATGGTGTTATCAATACTAATAATAACAATAATGCAAAGTATAATGGACATTACTAAAAAAATGACTCCAATTTTAGTAGCCCTTTCATTTAAGTTAGTGACTAAACTTTTTGGATATTGAATATCTGCTACATCTTTGTTAAATGTATTTTCAATGGCAGCCGTAATTTTTGTTAGGCTATCTGTATTCACATAATCGGCTTTCGCAAAAAAATCGACACTTTCAGGAAGGGGATTAGAATCTAAAATTTTAGCCCAGTCTTCATTATTTTCTTTATTCCAAATAGCCTTCGCCTTTTCTTTATTAATGTACTCTACATTTTTAGCATAAGGTTGGCTTGCTATAAACTGCTGTATGGCACCCACTGTATTTTTATCAGAAGTTCTTACATAAACGCTAATACGAATATCCTCTTTAAAGCTGTCCCCAATAGACTGAAGATTTAAAAATAACCAGCCCATAATGCCCATAATAAATAAAACAATGGCCACCCCAACAATACTATAAATGTAGTTGGGTTTGCTGCGTTTTAGAGCCGATGTTCCGGTAGAAGCCATAGCATTAAATTTTTACTTGTTCGCTTTGCAAATGTAGGGTTTTGAACGCTAATGGCTTACATTTGCAGAGGGTGAATTCGGACATTTTTTACTCAAATTGAAGCGGGCTCAAAATTTGGTTAAAGAATTGTTAGTTTTTCCTCCTTTTATAAAGAAAATCAAGAAATGGAGTATCAATTTAGGGCCATTGAAAAAAAGTGGCAAACTATTTGGCAGGAAAAAAAGGCTTACCAGGTAAGTAATGAATCTACTAAACCTAAGGCTTATGTTTTGGATATGTTTCCTTATCCTAGTGGTGCGGGTTTGCATGTAGGGCATCCTCTTGGTTATATTGCTTCAGATATTTATAGCAGGTATAAAAGACTAAAAGGTTTTAATGTTTTACATCCCATGGGTTATGATGCCTTTGGTTTGCCTGCAGAGCAATACGCCATTGAACATGGCGTGCATCCTTCTAAAAGTACTTATGATAATATTAATAATTTCAGAAAACAATTAGACAATATTGGATTTTGTTTTGATTGGGATAGAGAAGTGAAAACTTGTGACGCTAGTTATTATAAATGGACGCAGTGGATTTTTCTACAATTATTCAATAGCTATTTTGATAAACAGCAGTCAAAAGCAATGCCCATTGCAATGTTAGAAGCCGCTTTTGAAAAGAAAGGCAATGCAAATCATATTTGCCCTGCCGACGCCAGCCTTTCTTTTACTGCCAATGATTGGAAAGTGTATTCGGAAAAAGAAAAGCAAGCTATTTTAATGCAATACCGCTTGGCCTTCTGTGGTTATGGAGAAGTGAACTGGTGTGCAGCCTTGGGCACAGTACTTGCCAATGATGAAGTGATTAACGGGTTTAGTGAAAGAGGAGGACATCCTGTAGAGAAAAAGAAATTACGTCAATGGTATTTAAGAATTACAGAATATGCAGATAGGCTTTTATCGGGACTTGATACCATTCAGTTTAGTGAGGCCATGAAAGAAATGCAATCCAATTGGATTGGAAGAAGTGAAGGTGCTGAAATAGATTTCGCCATTCAAGGACATGCAGGTAGTTTAAAAGTATACACAACAAGACCAGATACTATTTTTGGCGTGGACTTTATGGTAGTAGCGCCTGAACATGCACTTATTGAAACCATTATACCTGATACGCATAAAGCAGCCGTTGCTGAATATATTGCTTATGTAAAAAGTAGAAGTGAGAGAGAGCGTATTTCAGAGAAAAAAATTACAGGATGTTTTACTGGGGCTTATGTAACTAATCCATTTAATAATGCCTTAATACCTGTTTGGATTTCAGAATATGTATTAGCGGGTTATGGTACTGGGGCCATCATGGCTGTGCCTTGTGGTGATGATCGTGATTTTAAATTTGCACAACACTTTAATATTCCAATTACCAATATTATTGGAGCCGCGTTTAATGGAGAGGAAGCCAACCCTACTAAAGAAGGTATTTTATCTAATAGCGATTTTTTAAATGGGATGGTCCAAAAAAAGGCCATTGCAATAGTGACTCAAAAATTAGAGGCCATGGGTATTGGCAAGTCTAAGATTAATTATAGAATGCGCGATGCTGCTTTTAGTAGACAACGTTATTGGGGCGAGCCATTTCCTATAAAATGGAAAGACGGGATTGCTTATCCTTTATCAGAAAAAGAACTTCCTTTATTATTACCCACCGTTGATAATTATTCACCAGGTCCAGAAGGTGAAGGCCCTTTGGCAAATATTGCTGCTTGGAAAGCAGAGCATTATGAGACCAATACCATGCCTGGCTTTGCGGGTAGTAGCTGGTATTTTTTAAGGTATATGGATACTGCCAATGAGACCGAATTCTGTAGCAGAAAAGCAAGTGATTATTGGGGACAGGTAGACCTTTACATTGGAGGAACAGAACATGCAGTTGGACATTTATTGTATAGCAGAATGTGGAAATTATTAAATCAGGGAATGATACAAGGTAGTTCTCGATTTGTATATAGAATAAGAGGCACGCAAAAATTTGTATCAAGTGGATTAAAGCATGCGCATGAGGTAGATGCCTTGCACGTGGATGTAAATATTGTAGATGGCGTTGAGTTAGATACGGCTGCATTTATAAAATGGAAACCCGATTATGCAAAAGCTGAATTTATTTTAGAGGACGGAAAGTATATATGCGGGGTAGAGGTAGAAAAAATGTCTAAGTCGAAGTTTAATACCGTAAACCCTGATGACTTAGTAGAAAAATATGGCGCCGATACTTTTAGAATGTATGAAATGTTTTTAGGTCCGGTGGAGCAAAGTAAACCATGGGATACAAAAGGGATTGAAGGGGTACACCGTTTTTTAAAAAAATGTTGGCGTTTATTTTTTGATGAAATCAAAGGAAAGGTTTGGGTGGATGAGGCGCCTACTGCTGCGGAATTAAAAGTACTACATAAGGCCATTAAAAAAATTGAAGAAGATACAGAGCGATATAGTTTTAATACAGCTGTTAGTAGCTTTATGATTTGTGTGAACGAACTAGCCGATTTAAATTGTCATAAAAAAGAAATTCTCTCTCAATTAATTATTTTATTAACGCCCTATGCACCGCATTTTGCAGAAGAATTATGGCAGGTATTAGGCATGGAAGGCTTAGTGGTGGATGCTGCTTACCCTGTTTTTGATGCCCTGTATGTAATGGAGACGGCGAAAGAGTATCCTATTAGTATAAATGGGAAATTAAGAGCCAATATACTTATTGCCTTAGACGCTAGTGAAGAGGAGGTGCGCGCTATAGTACTTGACAACGAAGTGGTAAAAAAATGGGTGGAGGATAAACCTATTAAAAAGCTCATATTTGTAAAAGGCAAGATGGTCAATATTGTAATTTAATATTTAATAAAAAGCATGTCAAATCCACTTTTAGATAATACAAATAATGATATCAACTCTCTAGACAAAGAGTTTGAGAATAGTATTCGTCCCAAAGAGATGGAGGCATTTGCGGGACAGCCGCAGCTTATTGAAAACATTAGCATTTTTATTAAGGCAGCTAAAATGCGTGGTGAAGCCTTGGATCATATTTTATTTCATGGCCCTCCAGGTTTAGGAAAAACTACTTTAAGTAGAATTGTGGCCAATGAAATGGGTGTTCAAATAAAAGAGACATCAGGTCCTGTGATTGAAAAGCCAAGTGACTTAGCAGGTTTATTAACCAGTCTAGAACCCAATGATGTTTTATTCATAGATGAGATACACCGCTTAAGTACGGTGGTGGAAGAATACTTATATGCAGCTATGGAGGACTATAAGATAGATATCATGATTGACAGCGGTCCCAATGCAAGAAGTATTCAAATTAATTTAAATCCCTTTACTTTAGTGGGTGCCACTACAAGAAGTGGTTTATTAACGGCACCACTACTTTCAAGATTTGGTATTAAGTCTCGTTTGGAATATTATCCCGCAACTGTAATTGAAAAAATAATTCTAAGAAGTGCAGGTATTTTAAATGTAAATATTAATTCAGCAGCTGCAGGAGAAATTTCAAGAAGAAGTAGAGGCACACCCAGAATTGCCAATGGATTACTTAGACGTGTTCGCGATTTTGCGCAAGTATTAAACGATGGTATTGTAGATATAGGCATTACACAACATGCACTAAAAGCATTGAATGTAGATGAACATGGACTAGATGAAATGGACAATAGAATACTACTTGCCATTATTGAAAAATTCAAAGGAGGCCCTGTAGGTATTAGCACTATTGCCACTGCAGTAGGTGAGGAGTCTGGTACTATTGAAGAAGTATACGAGCCTTTCTTAATACAAGAAGGGTTTTTACAAAGAACCCCAAGGGGCAGAGAAGTTACACAGAAAGCTTACAAGCACTTAGGAAAGAAGCCACCTTCAGGTCATGCTTCTAATAATCCTGAATTATTTAGATAATTGAATATAAAAAAAGACCCGATAAATTGAATGCTATCGGGTCTTTTTTATACAATCTATAATTTTTTTAAGCGACTACTAATCTAAATCCATTACCATGAATGTTAACGATTTCAATTTGATCGTCTTCTCTTAAGTATTTTCTTAGTTTGGCAATGTATACGTCCATGCTTCTTCCGTTGAAATAAGTATCGCTACCCCAAATTTTCTTTAAAGCTTTTTCGCGGGTTAGTAAATCGTTTATATTTTCAGCTAACATTTTTAATAATTCATTTTCTTTAGGCGAAAGTACATGGGTAATTTCAGCCATCTTTAATTCTCTTAATCTTGGATTAAAATGGTACTTGCCTAATTGGAACTCGATATTATCGCTTACTTTATTATCTTCTTCATTTCTTTTGATAATGGCTCGCTTACTTTATTATCTTCTTCATTTCTTTTGATAATGGCTTTAATTTTTAACATTAACACTTCACTATCAAATGGTTTAGTAATATAATCGTCGGCACCTAATTTATAGCCATGGATAATATCTTCCTTTAAAGTTTTAGCACTTAAAAAGAATAAAGGTACTTCAGGGTCTATGTCTCTAATTTCTTCTGCCAAGGTAAAGCCATCTACATGGGGCATCATCACATCTAGTAAGCATAGGTCAAACTTTTCTCTTTGAAAAGCAGCAAGTCCTAAACGGCCGTCTCTTTCAAGGGTCACATCGTATTCGTCTAGTTCTAAATAGTTTTTTAAGACTAAACCTAAATTGCTATCATCCTCACATAATAAAATCTTATACTTTTTCTTGTCTTCCATTTGATTAATTTTTCTTTTAAACTTTTAATTCTTTTATATAATTGCTATATGATTGCTTCTTTTACTATTGTTTCTCTGGCTTCTGTGTAAAGAAACGATGATTCAATGCCTGGTTCAAAATATTAATTTCCAATCTTTTGTTAAAAACAAGCTGTTTAATGAACCTGTTATAATGTATTGTTAA
>JBEGKS010000131.1:0-4459 GCA_041183945.1 Bacteroidota bacterium
ATTACAAGTTCAGATGCAGAAGGTGCAGGAGAAATGTTTAAAGTAACTACACTTCCTTTAGAAGGTGCTCCAAAAAATGATAAAGGTGAAATTGATTACACACAAGATTTTTTTGGCAAAGGAACCAACTTAACGGTGAGTGGTCAACTCGAAGGAGAGCTAGGCGCCATGGCCTTTTCAGAGATTTATACTTTTGGTCCTACCTTTCGTGCAGAGAATTCAAACACGACTAGACACTTAGCAGAGTTTTGGATGATTGAACCTGAAATGGCTTTTTATGATATTGAAGACAATATGAATTTGGCGGAAGCCTTCATTAAATATTTAATCAATTATGCATTAAAAAATAATGCAGATGATATTGATTTTTTAGATGCGCGTTTAGCGGAAGAAGAAAAGCAACTACCTACTGAAAAAAGAAGCGGTCTTGGTTTAAGAGAGAAATTAGAATTGGTGGTGAACAATAATTTCGAACGCATTACTTATACAGAAGCCATTGATATTTTATTAAATAGTAATCACTATAAGAAAAAGAAGTTCCAATACGAAGTGAAGTGGGGAATTGATTTACAAAGTGAGCATGAAAGATACTTAGTAGAGCAACACTTTAAAAAACCAGTCATTGTTACGGGTTATCCAGCTGCGATTAAAGCTTTTTATATGCGCATGAACGACGGTTGTGCGCCAGGCAAGGAAACAGTGGCAGCCATGGATATACTAGCACCGGGCATTGGAGAGATAGTGGGTGGATCTCAAAGAGAAGAGCGTTTAGACAAGCTGGAAGCTAGAATGAAGGCCATGCATATACCTTTAGAGGATATGAGCTGGTACTTAGATACCAGAAGATTTGGAACCGTTCCGCATGCAGGCTTTGGTTTAGGTTTTGAAAGAATGATACAATTTGTTACAGGCATGACCAATATTAGAGACGTGATTCCTTTTGCGCGTACGCCGAAAAACTGTGAATATTAATAATGGGAATTTTATTTGTCTTAATTGGCGCGCTTTGTTTTGCCGTAAGTAATGCTTATTGGAAAAAAGTAACACAGACCATACCTTATCAAATAGGTATGTTTTATAGAGGCATATTTGCATCTATCATATTCTCCATTTTATATTTTGGATTTCGAGACAATACTTTTTTTAAAGGATGGACGGTGCACACTTTAAGTTTAGGCACTCCTTTTTTATTAACCATTGCACTAAGTGTATTTAATATTTTCGGTTTAGTATTTTTTTTAAGAGGTATTCAGAAAGCCCCTGTAAGCATTGTGGTGCCTGTGTCTGCGATAAAATTGTTTACTATATTAACGGCCGTATTTATTGTAGGTGAAGTTTGGAAAGCTAATTATTTATATGCCTTTATATTTTCAACAGCAGGTTTATTGCTATTGTATTTTCAAGGAAAAGAAAAGGCAAGTGTTAGCGAACAAAAAAATGGAATGTTGTACGGAGTACTAGCTAGCTTTTTTTGGGGTAGCTCTTATGCATTATATACTTATCCAATTAGTTGGTGGGGTCCGCTTGGTTTTAGTTTAGTTGTTGAAACAACTGCCATGTTATTTGGATTGGTCTTAGTTATTCGCGACGGCTTACTAAAAAACTTATTGAATTATATAAGTGCAAAACATATTTTCACTTATTTGAAATTAGGTTTCTTACTTGTGGCTGGAGGACTGGCTATTAATATATCTTATCAGTACCTGCCCATAATGGTCATTAATATTTTAATTATAAGTAGTCAGTTGTTATCGGTATTAATAGGCTACTTCTTTTTCAAAGAAAGGTTAAGCCCCAAGCAGTGGATGGGACTTGCTTTAATTATTATCTCCTTTTTTATAGTGGCTACTTCGGCTTAGTAAAACATTGATTTTCAATAAAGAATCCATATTTTTTGCTATTTAAGGCCGCCTGGCCTATATTTGCTCCCCGGTTCATAGAGGTTCTAAGATCTTATAGTCTTATAATTAAACTGAACCAAAGGATGGCGCTGTAGCTCAGTTGGTAGAGCAAAGGACTGAAAATCCTTGTGTCCCCGGTTCGAGCCCGGGTGGTGCCACAAGCCCTCAACCAAAGTTGGGGGCTTTTTTGTTTAATAAGATAATATATAACTTATTGTATATTTGACTACCCCAAGAGCATAAAATTATATTTTATGAAAAGAGTCATTTTTGTCTTGGGGATCTTGTATCTCATTGCATGTAAAAAATCAGAAGTAGTTGTTACACCCCCACCAGTAGTTGTGGTTCCTGAAGAAGCCGTTAAATTTTCAACCAACTTAGATACGGGAACATATTATGTTTCAGATACACTGCCTCTTGTTATAACAGTAAGTACCAAGGTTCCACCTGCAGGTTTTATTTATTCTATAAATACCACTTGGACTGATAGTTCTAAACAAATATTTAAATTAGATACTACTTTATCAGTAGCAAGCTTAAGTTTAAATATTCCTGGTCATAAAAGAATGGGTAATTATTCTGTTCAAGTAAATGTTACTTCAAAATCTACATCAACAAATACAAGTGCTAAATCTATTGCAGTGGTGAATATACCTATACTCCCTGCTGTCAATACAGATTTATTTCCAGATCTAAATTGGAATGACCATGCTGCAGGAAAAAATACTATTTATGATTTTAACCAAGATGGAGTTCCAGATATAATTTCTTATAGAAGAGTGTCTGAAAAATCACCACTACCATCTATTTTTGAAATTAAAGATTATTTAGGTAATAATCTTTATTCTTTTAATCTAAAAGATTTCAAACCCGCGGTTAGAGATTCATTGCAGCATATTATAATTGATTATAGAGATTTAAATAACGATGGTTATGGTGATTTTGGTTTATCCTATATGGGAGAGTGGTGGACTGGTCAAAATGGAGCTCCAGGAAGTACCGTAAAGTTTATTGGTAATTATATTTGCTTATTATTATCAAAAGGGAAATTACAATATCAACCGGTGGAAGTGCTAGATGAACCTAATAAACCCTTGTCTTTCAATTTAACGATGTTCGATTGGGATTTAGATGGGAAAGATGATGTTTTATTATCTGATTTAGACCATGGTGATTACTTAAAAAACCTAGGAGATAATAAATTTCAAAGAGGTACTTTACCTAAACCCAAATTCTTCAATCAAGCAATTGGAAATAAATTAGATTTCGATGGAGATGGTAAAATAGACATGATTAATTTTTATGTAAATCAGTTAGATGAAAATAATCGTTATAATTCTACCGATATGTCTCAAACATTATCAGTGCTATCAAAAACAGGTGTTAAGAATTATCCGGTAGTTGGAAAAACCATTAAAAAATACGTTTACTTTCTTGGAGAAATCGAATCTGCTGAAAGAATTAATATGGTAGATGGAGATGGTGATGGAGACTTGGATTTAATTGTGGGAAGTGCTCAATCAAAAGTAGGAGCTCCATGGGACTATATACAAGAGTATTATGAAAATACTGGTAGTCAATTTGAATATAGACCCAATTATATTGAAAAAGACAATACCTTAATTGGTGAGCTTCAAGTTTGGGTATATGATATAGATAAAGATGGAGATCTGGATTTATTTTATCCTACCTATAGAAAAAGTACTTTAAGTAATCCTAAGGGTGCTGTGTTTTGGTGGGAGAATACAAAAAAGGGGTTTAAGATTAATAAAAAATTTAGATTAAAATATTAATAGAAAAAACATGAACAAAAAACATATAATAGTAGCCCTCATATTATTTTGTACAATATTTAATGAACTGCATGCTCAAAAGTGGATAGTAAAAGACAGTATTTTAGTTTTCCCTCAAGGATTTTCTTCTTGGCTAAAAAGAAATAATGGTGGCATTGATTCTGCAGCACCTGGAAATGGAAATCAACAAGGCGCCCCTGGTAATATAGGAACCAATCAGGGAGTAGATTTATATGATTTTAATAAAGATGGTTTGCCCGATTTAACATTTCAATTATTTCCAAGTAATAATGCTACAAGAGAGTATTTAAAGGGCATATTTATTCAAAATAAAAATGGTCAATATGTTTTAGATACAAACTATGTAATTAAAGCAAAAGGAGATATGTGGCTTGGAGGCTTTGGGGATTTTAATGGAGATGGCCTAAATGATTATCATTACTTAATACAAAATTATCACGGTGCAGACAGTAATAGAAAATTAAGTCCAGAAATGGTTAATGATAATTGGCCAGACAAGGTTTTTATAAATAATGGAAAATCATTTGATACTTTAACACTAGACGTAAACAGCTTAAATGTAGAGTCAACCTATGTTGCAGATGTTGATAAAGATGGAGCAGATGAAATTATTGCAACCGACAGAGGACCAAACTATGTTAATGTATATAAATATGATAAAATCAATAAAAGATTTTTTAGAATTAATACTGACTTATCTGATACTTGGAGTAAAAGATTTGATCATTGGGTGAGCAGGTATCC
>JBEGKS010000132.1:0-8834 GCA_041183945.1 Bacteroidota bacterium
GATCCTTATTTATCCAATTATCAAAATCAACGAAGAGTATACCGCAAAAGGATTGCAGCTATTATTGAAGAAGGGATAAGAAATAATGAAATCAAAACCATTGATGCCCCAACGGTGGTATTAATTTTTTTACACGCAGTAAGTGGTATTGAAAGCTGGCATCGTTCTACCAAAAAAATTACTGCGAACGAATTGGAACAAAATATGGTGACCATTTTAATTGATGGTTTAAAACTAATCAAATAAAGTAGCGCAAAAGGTTTCATTTAATAAAAAGCAACCTCAACTAGGATTGTCTTAACTTTGCGTCAAATACATTCCTGTGTCTGAAAGAAATAATTTTATTGATTACATCCGCATTTTTTGTCATAGTGGACATGGTGGTGCAGGAGCGCGACATTTAATGCGCAATAAACTAACTGCTAAAGGTGGGCCTGATGGCGGTGATGGGGGTCGTGGAGGTCATATTATTTTAAAAGGGAATGCCCAATTATGGACCTTATTACATTTACGCTATTTTAAAAATGTAATTGCCGAGGATGGCGAAGGAGGAAGTAAAAACAATTGTACCGGTAAGGATGGCAAGGATATTATCATTGAAGTACCACTGGGTACCATTGCAAGAGATGAAGAAACAGGCAAAGTAGAGGCGGAAATATTAACAGATGGCCAAGAAATTATATTAGCCAAAGGGGGCCGTGGTGGTTTAGGTAACTCTAATTTTGCAACACCTACCAATCAAGTTCCTGAACATGCACAACCTGGAGAAGATGGTATTGAAGGTTGGAAACAGATTGAATTAAAAGTATTAGCAGATGTAGGATTGGTTGGCTTTCCAAATGCAGGAAAATCAACGCTGCTTTCAGTCATTACTGCAGCAAAACCTAAAATAGCCAACTACGCTTTCACCACATTAACACCACAATTAGGTATGGTGGCGTATCGTGATAACCGATCATTTTGTATTGCGGATTTGCCAGGTATTATTGAAGGCGCAGCAGAAGGGAAAGGTTTGGGTCATCGCTTTTTAAGACATATCGAAAGAAACGCTGTTTTACTTTTTATTATTCCTTCCGATAGTAATGACCATAAAAAAGAATTTGAAATTCTTAAAAACGAACTAGCCGAATTCAATCCAGAACTTTTACAAAAAGAATTCATCATTGCCATTAGCAAGTCGGATTTATTAGACCAAGAATTAACGGATGCAATTGTAAAAGAACTTCCTAAAAATATCCCACATATATTTATATCATCAGCAACGCAAAAGAATTTAGTAGAGTTGAAAGATTTACTTTGGAAGGCATTGAATAAACCTATCTAAAACAAAAGCAATTCCGTACTCATAATATTACTCCCAAAAAAAGAGTCCCGATAAATCGGGACTCTTTTTTTATTTTTCAATGAAAAAATTGGTTATAGCGAATTTAAAAAGCCACACCGATTCGTCGGGGTGGCTTTTTAATAAAATCATAGGAGAATCATTATTGCCAATTTATTTTTCAAGGAAAAATTGGTAATAATGATTAATTCGAAGCTGCTTTTGTTGCCTTACTTCTGTTATTTTCGTCTAAGATAGATTTACGCATACGAACTGATTTTGGCGTTACTTCAATACACTCATCAAATTGAATGTATTCCATACACTCCTCTAAAGTGAATTGCACCTTAGGGGTAATTCTTACGCTATCATCAGATCCACTTGCACGGTGGTTGGTTAATTTTTTCATCTCGACCGCGTTGATATTTAAATCACCTGGCTTAATATGCTCAGCCAATACTTGACCTGCATAAATTTCCTCACCTGGTTCTATAAAGAAACGTCCTCTGTCTTGTAATTTATCAATTGAGTAAGCAGTAGTTGTTCCACCAAACTTCGCAACCAATACACCATTACTTCTTCCAGGAATAGGTCCTTTCCAAGGCTTGTATTCATTAAAGCGATGCGCCATTACAGCTTCACCTGCAGTTTGCGTCAACATTTGTGATCTAAGTCCGATCAATCCTCTTGAAGGAATATCAAACTCTAAATGTTGCATAGTTCCTTTTGATTCCATGATCAACATTTCGCCTTTCTTTTGGGTAACTAAGTCAATAACTTTACCACTAAAATCAGCAGGTACATCCACCACTAATATCTCAAATGGTTCATGTTTTTTACCATCAATTTCTTTCACCAATACTTGCGGATTTCCGACAGTTAACTCATATCCTTCACGACGCATGGTTTCCACCAATACACCTAAATGTAAAATACCACGACCAAATACCAAGAAACTATCTGCACTATCCGTTTCTTCCACACGCAATGCCAAATTCTTTTCAGTCTCTTTCATTAAACGATCACGAATATGTCGAGAGGTAACAAACTTTCCTTCCTTACCAAAGAAAGGTGAGTTGTTAATACTAAAAGTCATACTCATGGTAGGCTCATCAACACTAATGATTGGTAAAGCTTCTGGATTTTCTGGATCCGCAATGGTATCACCAATATTAAATTCTTCTAAACCAACTACAGCACATAAGTCACCTGAAACAACTTCAGCTACTTTACGCTTACCCATTCCTTCAAAAACGTATAATTCTTTTACTTTATTTTTTTTGATGCTGCCATCTGCTTGCACCAAAACAATATTTTGACCTTCTTTAATGGTACCTCTTTCTACCTTACCAATCGCAATACGACCTAAGAAAGAAGAATAATCCAATGAAGTGATTTGCATTTGTGTATGGCCTTCCTTAACATCAGGACCTGGTACATATTTCAAAATACCATCCATTAAAGGGAAGATATCTGTACAAGGGGTAAGGCTATCATTGAACCAACCATTTTTACCACTACCATAAAAAGTAGGGAAATTTAATTGGTCTTCTGTTGCATCTAAATTGAAAAACAATTCGAATACTGCATCATGCACTTCGTCAGGACGACAGTTTTCCTTGTCCACTTTATTAATAATTACAATTGGTTTTAAATTCAACTGTAATGCTTTTTGTAATACGAAACGCGTTTGCGGCATTGGCCCTTCAAAAGCATCCACTAACAAACAAACACCATCTGCCATTTTTAAAACACGCTCCACCTCACCACCAAAGTCACTGTGACCTGGTGTATCAATTACGTTAATCTTAACGTCTTTATAGGTTACTGAAGCATTTTTACTTAAGATAGTAATACCTCTTTCACGTTCTAATTCATTGCTATCCATAATCAAGTCCCCAGTCTCCTGGTTATCTCTGAATACTTTTGTAGCGTGTAAAATTTTGTCCACCAAGGTAGTTTTACCGTGATCAACGTGGGCGATAATAGCGATGTTTCTTATTTCCATGTACTGTTTTGAGGCTGCAAAGGTACAAGGTTTAAGGCTCCTAAAAAAACAAATGGCGGAAAATGGAGTAATAAGATTTACACCCTGATATATATCTTATATTTATTTAATATATAACCCAATAGCCAGCATATCAACATCGCTGTAAAGGCGAATCCCATGGAACCCCAATAAGGGGCAAAATTGGCAAAGGTATTTTGATAAATCCAGGTATATAAGGGGATGCCATTAGGTCCATGGACTAGGTATAAAGTAGCCACCAGTAACTCTGAAAAAAGATAAATCACCAATGGGTTTTGTCCAAAAACAGTAAAAAAGCTGGAAAACTGTAATTGCCTTTGTAATTCAACACGATAGATGATGGTGGCAATAATGACCATATCAATCCCCACCGTTAACATAACAAAGGAGCTAGTCCATAGTTTTTTATTGATCGGGAATTGGTAATTCCACATAAAGGCTAAAAATATAAACCCTGCACCCCACATAAATAAAAGGGCCAAACCCTCATAAGTCTTTCCTTGTTCTTGGATAAACTTACCTACACGATATCCAATCAATACATTCACTATGGAAGGTATCGTGCTTAACCAACCCTCAGGGTCAAACCCGAATCCCTCACCATGGTATAAATGTGTTTCGCCCATTAACCAAGTATCTAATTTTAAACCTGCGTTGCCATGTAAACTATAGGGATCCCCTACATCTCCAAACTTAAATGAAACATACCAATACAGTAATAATAATAAACCAGACAAAATCATCACCACACGCTCATGCATAAAATATGCAATCAATGAAGCAAAGCCATAACAAAGTGCAATGCGTTGCAAAACTCCCATAATACGCGTATTTGCAATACTACCTGTGAAAGGGAACCAATACATTAAATAGCCTATTAAAAATAACAAGGCTGTGCGTTTTCCGATTTTTAATAAAACAGTACTATTATTTAATTTAGCCCAAGTAGGTTCAATAAAACTTAAAGAATTTCCAACAGCAAATAAAAAGGAAGGAAAAACTAAATCCGTGGGCGTAAACCCATGCCAACTCGCATGTAAGAAAGGAGCAAATGTGAGCGAAGCATCCCCTGGTGTATTTACAATGATCATTAAGCAAATGGTCATTCCCGTTGATTTGACATAAGTTTCCTTTTGGTATTATAAGATACACAAAATTAAACTTGAATTGTATTCAAATTTAATTCCCACTAATCATCGTAAATTAATCAATTTTTCTTTTGTGCTTGCTTGAAATATACGTGTATACTGCTGGAATCACAAACAAGGTAAGCACCAATGAAAACATCAATCCCCCTACAATAACGGTACCAAGCGGTTTACGACTAGTAGCAGCAGCACCAATGCTAATTGCAATTGGAAGTGCGCCTAATGCCGTAGCTAAACTTGTCATTAAGATAGGACGGAATCTTTGTGATGCAGCAACAAGCACTGCTTCCTTCAACTCCAAACCAGCAGCTCTTTTTTTATTGGCAAACTCCACAATTAAAATTCCATTCTTGGTCACGAGTCCAATCAACATAATAATTCCAATTTCTGAAAATATATTTAATGTTTGTCCAAATAGCCATAAAAATATTAATGCACCTGCAATCGCCAATGGAACGGTAATCATGATAATGAAAGGATCCTTGAAACTTTCAAACTGCGCAGCAAGAACTAAATAAATTAAAATCAACGCTAAAATTAATGCATAAGCAATATTGGAGGAGCTTTCCTTATAATCTCTTGATGGACCACTTAAAGCTGTTTGGAAACTTTCATCTAATTTTTCTTTTGAAATACGTTCCATCGCAGCAACACCATCCCCAATCGTTTTACCTTCGGCTAATGATGCAGAAATAGTGGCTGAATTAAATCTGTTGTAGTGATACAAACTTGGCGGATTACTATTTTCTGTAACAGTTAAGACACTTGAGATAGGAATACTCTCCCCACGATTATTACGTAAATAAATTTTATTAATGTCTGCTGGTGAGTTACGATCCGCTCTTGGCACTTGCGTTATTACTTCATATTGACGATCATTCATAATAAAATAAGCGGACCTAGCGCCACTGAATGCCGATTGTAATGCTTGAGAAATATCAGCAGTAGTTAACCCTAAATCGCGCGCGCGCATACGATCAATATTTAAATCAAATTCAGGTTTATTGAATTTTAAATTCACATCCACATTTTGGAAAGTTTTATCTTTTCGAGCAGCATCTAAAAATTCAGGAATGACGTTGCGTATTTTTTGGAAATCCAAATTCTGAATAATAAACTGCACAGGCAATGAACCTCTAGAGGAGATACCTACTGAAATTGTTTGCTCTTCCACCACAAACACCCTTACATCTTTGAATTTTTTTACCTTTTTATTTAAATCATTTACAATTTCTGTTTGACTTCTTTTTCGCTCGGATAAAGGCACAAATCCAATTCTTCCGGAAGCGCTACTACTTCCACTTGAACCGCCATATCCCGGAACACTACCCCAAGTAAATGCATGTTCAGGAACAGAGTCCTGCATCAATCGTATAGTTCGTAATAAATTACTACGCATGTCCTCAAAACTAGTTCCTTCCTGGCCTGTCATGGTAACACGCACAGTTCCCTTGTCCTCCATGGGCGCTAATTCAGATTGAATGGTAGTTCCAATTAAAACGATGACCCCAACACAGGCTAAAACAATCACCCATGCCATCCAACGCACTTTCAAAAATTTATCCAATAAATTTTTATAGCCGTTTTCCATGCCTTTAAAAAAAGGTTCGGTCTGCTCATAAAATTTACCTTGCTTGCCATCTTTACGGTTCAAGTACACATTAAGCACTGGTGTAATCGTTAATGATACAAATGCGGATACCAAAACGGCACCAGCCACTACAACACCAAACTCTTTAAATAAGGAGCCAATAAACCCTTGTAAAAATATCACCGGCATAAATACCACCGCAAGCGTAATAGAAGTTGAAATTACAGCAAAGAAAATTTCCTTACTGCCTTCTCTAGCAGCATCTCTTAAACTCAGTCCTTCCTCTAATTTTCTAAATATATTTTCAGTGACCACAATTCCATCATCCACCACCAAGCCTGTCGCTAACACGATGGCTAACAATGTAAGTACGTTGATAGAGAAACCCGCAAGGTACATAATGAAAAAAGTCGCAATTAATGAAATAGGTATATCGGTCTAATTGCTATCAACCAATTTCTAAAAAAGAAAAATATAACGAGTACCACTAAAGCAAATGAAATAAAAATTGTTTCCTTCACCTCCTCTAAGGCCCTGCGTACATTTTTAGTATTATCAATAGGCACATCAAATTCAATATCCGTTTTGTTTGATTTTTTAATTTCGTCCAAACGCTTATAAAATTCATCGGCAATTTTAATGTAGTTCGCGCCAGGTTGTGGTGAAAGTGTTACCATTATCGATTGTGCACCATTAAAATAAACAGCTTGATCCTCTTGCTCAGGACCTAATTCTACTTTAGCAACATCCCCTAATCGAATTATTCCTGAAGCATCCTGCTTTAATATGATATTTTTAAATTCAGCCTCGGTGGATAATCGGCCTAATGTTCGAATAATGTATTCCGCTTTAGTGCCGTTTATTTTTCCAGCTGGCAATTCCACATTTTCTTTGTTCAACGCCACTTGAATGTCATTAAAAGCAATGCCAAATGCATTCAACAAGTCTGAATTAGGAAATATACGCATTGAATAACGCTTACCTCTAACACTCACACTACTCACTTCATCAATTGTTTGAAAACGCTGCTGTAAAACATTCTCGGCATACTCCGTTAATTCATAAATACTTTTTGATTTACTTTTTAAAGTCATTAATACGATAAAATCCGAACTTGCATCAGATTTAGAAACCACCGGCGGACTACTAATATCTTCAGGCAAACTTCGAGAAGCCTGACTTACTTTATCACGAACATCATTGGCCGCAGTTTCTAAATTTACCCCTAAATTAAATTCCACTGTAATATTAGATGATCCTACAGAACTGGATGAATTAATGGTTTTAATTCCAGGAATACCATTAATTGATTTTTCAAGTGGTTCAGTTATTTGACTTTGTATTACTTGCGAATTCGCGCCAGAATAATTTGTTTGTACATTAATGATCGGTGGATCAATTGCGGGATATTCCCGTAATGCTAAAAAAGTAAAACCAACAATACCGAAAAGTACGATGGCTATATTCATTACAGTAGCAAGTACTGGTCGTTTTAAGGAAAGTTCAGATATATTCATCTAGTATAACTTAATATAAAATTTATTTTAATGCACTATTTAGTGATATCGGCAAGCTTCACAGTCTTGCTAATTTTAACATTACTTCCTTGTCGAACAAACAACATACCTGAAACTATAATACTGTCACCTACCTTTAATCCTTTAGTAATTTCAACAGATGAGGTAGTACGATAACCGGTTTCAACATCAATTAATTTTGCGACACCCCCTTCAACAATTGTTATTTGCTTACTACGAGAATCCGGAATAACCACATTAGCAGGAACTAAAATGGTTGGTTTTTGTGTATTTTCTCCAAGCATTACTTTCACATAGGAGCCTGGTAATAATTTTCCTTGTAATACAGCACGCACTTTAATATTACGTGTAGACGCAATAATTTGAGGCTCAATGGCGATAACAGTAGCAGTTAATTTAGCATCCCCGCCGCCAATACTTTCAATTTTTACTTTTTTACCTACTTTAATAAACCCTTGATAAACTTCAGGTAAAGTAAAGTCGACTTTTAATTGATCCACTTTTTGAAGCGATGCTATTGTGGTCGCATTATTAATGAATGCACCTAAGCTAATTTGTCTTAACCCTAACAAACCTGTGAAAGGAGCTTTGATAATTGTTTTATCAATTTGAGATTGAATGAATGCAATGTCTGCCCTTAAACTTTTTACTTGTTGTAAAGAGATATCATAATCACTTTGATTGATTCCTTTCACATTCAACAACTGCTTATTGCGCTGCTCATTAATATTGGCTAATTCTAATTGCACCTTGATTTTTTCAAGTTGTGCTTGCAAATCAGCATCATTTAATTTTGCTAAAACAGTACCCGCTTGCACCATTTTACCTTCGGGTATCTGTAAAAAAACAACACGCCCATTGGTTTCAGGATGAAGATCAATATAATCGTTGGCCAATACAGAACCATTGACTTCAATCTGCTTATCGATTTTTTGATTCTCTATAACAGCAATATCAACAGAGACAGGCGCATTCGGATTGAATTTATCTGCCGACTTCGGCTTTTTAGCACATGCAACCGCTAACAAAGTGGCACATATCGCAAGAAGATGTAATTTTCTCAAAACAATACAATTTTAGCTATTAAAGATAGCTAAAAAACACTTTTTATTTGAACTAAATAGAGATTTTTTTTCTTGTATAAAGATCGCATAAAATCAGGCATGACGGCCAATCTGACCATATTGACCAGTAGCAAAGATGATGC
>JBEGKS010000133.1:0-5368 GCA_041183945.1 Bacteroidota bacterium
ATCCATAATAATGGCAATATGTTTAGGCAGTTTGCTAAGATCCAGATTTTCCATGTTGCAAAATTATGAAAATAACTAGGTTATTTGCGTTTAAAGAAGTCAAATAAAGACTTTTTAGGCCCTTTATTACTCGATTGATTCTGTTTTGAAAATAGATTGTCTCTTTTCGCTTTAGGCTTTGGATCGGGACCGTATATTTTCATTAAACTATAGGATAGTCCCAGTTTGGCAGAAAAGAATTGATCATTACCAGAAGTACTTGCTTGGTAATTAATGCCTCCTTTGGGGTAAATATTATTATCTCCAAAATGATCCATCTGATCCGAACTGGTAAATCGATAAGTAAATTCTCCAAAAAGATTAAAGGAGCCCAGTAGATTATATTTGAAACCAATATTTAAGGGGATGGTAATAATGTTAGGTGCTTTGGTGGACGCGCCAGGTATTTTATAATTACTAGAATCTCTTAATGGAGTACTAGCATCTTTTAAAGGAGATAAATAACCCACACCAAAACCTAGATAAGGACTGAAACGATATTTTTGATTCCCATTAATGAATTTTAAAAAATAAAGTTCTGTCATCAAGCTAATATCTTGATAAGTTGTTCTGAAATATAAATTTCTTCCATGCACATAGGCGTTCATGTTATTGGCCGTCAATGAATCAAAAGCACCTAAAGGAACTATTTCATAATTCAATCTGATGCCTACATAATCATTCAATTGTCTTTTATAAAAGCCGCCGAAATTTAAAGTTATAAATTGCAAGTTAGGTGCCAAGTCACCATTGTAAGAAGCTTGGCCTGCAAATACACCAAACTCTCCTTTATTTTCTACTAATTGTAAATACTGCGCACGCAAAGCGGTAGTGAATAATAAAAGAAAAAATAATAAAATAAATTGCTTACGCATGGGCTAATTTCTTTTATCCAAGCCCCAGGTGAGCTTTGTTCGTAAGGTCGTCAAATAGCTATTCTCATTGAGTCTTATGAAATTAACAGAAAAGGATTCTTTCTTAATAGCCAGTTGAATATTTTTAGGTACAATTTCTTTTCTAGCATCTAAGGCACAAATCAATTCTTCCGTTCTGCCTTCAATTTCAAATGAAATCACAGAACTATCTGGCACTATAATTGAGCGCACATTTAAATTATGTGGAGCCACCGGTGTGATTACAAAACTTGCAGAATCGGGAAATAAAATAGGACCATTACAACTCATATTATAACCGGTAGAACCTGTAGGTGTAGAAACAATTAATCCATCTGCCCAATAAGAATTTAAAAATTCACCATTTAAATAAGTATGAATTTTTATCATAGGAGAAGTATCTCTTTTATGTATCGCAAATTCATTTAAGGCATAAGGAGCAGTTCCAAAAATAATAGGGTCGGCGTCTAAATGTAATAATGTTCTTTTTTCAATCACATAAGTTCGGTTCACCAAGGCCTCTACCATAATGCTTAATTCATCTTTGGAAATGGTGGCTAAAAAACCAAGTCTTCCATAATTAATGCCTAAAATAGGAATTTGGCTATCACCCACAATAGTGACTGCATCAAGTACAGTGCCATCGCCTCCTAAACTTATTAAACAATCGATACTGTCATGTATGGCAGAAAAAGAATTAAAAGCAATGAGTGGTTCTTTACTCGCACTTGCTTGTAAATTAAATTTTTCTAGTAATTCTTGGTAGACATATATCGTAACCGCATACTTATCCAAGGCAAGTAGTAATGCTTGCAATGATTGCTGCTGATCGATGTCAACCCCTCTACTATAAATAGCTACTTTCATCCAAAAAATTTAAAAATTAAAACCCGTACGCAAATATAACCCTTTGTCCCCAAGCTGATTCAAGCTGTAATCAATTTTTAATACAAAATCATAGATGCCCACTATGTCTAGACCTATCCCTGCAGTTCTAAGTAGGGTATTGTTTAGCCGATTTCCATTAACAGGCTTTTCGCTATAAACATAGCCCAAATGTGTAAAGGCCTTTAACCAAAATTGATATTTAATAATAGGAACGCGCTTAGGGGTAAGTTTATTGACTACACTGTAAGACCCCAATGAATGATGAAAAGAAGCTTTTAAAATACTCGCTGCATTACCATCCACCACATAATAATCTAACCCATTCATTTGTAAATTACCATAGCCTAGTAATTTATTATCGGTATAGTTTTGATTAGATAAAAACTTAATAATTGAATTAGATTCTAAAAAAACAAAATTCGATTTCGAAAAAGGCCTTACAATCACTTTTCTAAATTGAACGGAACTTAAATTACTATTTTTTGAAAAGCGTTGATACAAAATAAAATCGGTAGACTGGCCCTTGGTCGGATAAGCATTGTAATCGAAACGAATACTAGCAAAAGATAAAGCGGCGTCTACATAAGAAAATGTTTTCTGATGACTAGGTAAATAATTAGCCTGATACAAAAAAGCAGAATCACTTATTTCGTTTCTACCCAGGCCCAATTGAAAACTATGTCTTTCAAATAAATTAGGACGGTACAATAAACTTGCATTGGCCCTATACCCCTGTTGAATTATATCTTGGGTTTTGTAAAAAACTTGTTTATCTAATTTGGTGGTAATGTTAATTTCCTTTTGAGTAGCATTTTGCCAACCTAATGCTAAACCATAACGTAATTTTTTATCAATAAAAGGTATTTGATATCTAAAATTAGCTTGATGTGTATAGCCAGTAACAAAGGCTGCATTCAATTTATCATTATTACCCGTTACATTGGACTGCCTTAAATTTAGGCCATAGTTAACCCTGTCTAGGCTTCTATTTTGCTCATTCCACCACTGGTTAAAATTACGATCCACCCATTTGAAATAAGGAATGGGAAATAAATACCATCTTTCACGGACTTGTATTGTAATGACCACTTGCGAGCTATCTAAATAAGATGAATGCACCGTCACTTGCTCAAACAAGGCGGTATTAAAAAGTTGTTGTTGAGAAATGGTATCTAAAATAGCTAAGGAGTCTTTAGATAGTATGTCGCCTTGGTGATAAGGCAACTCTCTTAAAATAATATAAGGCTTTGTTTTTTTATTGCCCTCTATTTGTATAGAAGTAATTTTTATTTGTGCCGAAACTAAGTTTGAAAAAAATAAAAAAGAAGCAATAAAAAATAATGGATACTTTATTTTATTACACATCTAAATAATTCATTAAATGATGGTAATGACTTTCTATATCATTGTGCAGTGGCGACTTGCCAAAATAATGTAGCACTTGATAATCATAGCGCTGAAAAGTGGAGATAATGGCAGAAGCCTCTTCTTGATTAATTTTAAGAGTAATAATCATAGCACCATTTGTGGGCTCAAAAAAACTATTCAATTGTAATATTTGAGCATTATTGGTTTCTACCAAGCGACTCATTTCAGCTAAGGAGTATTGATAAGGAGAAATTGAAAGCACTATAATGGCTCCATTTTGTTCTGCTCCTATAAAACGCGCTATATTTTCATTTAATATTTTCTGTGTAATCACCCCTACGCATTCTTGTTGCTCATTTAAAACAGGCAGTAAGGAAAGTTCATGTTTTGAAAATAATTCTAATGCTTTCGTAAAATGTGCTGCGCCGTTTACCCCAATACGAAGCATGCCTTCTGCAATGGTGGCCATGGTTTGATCTAAAGCAATATCTAATACTGACTCCTTTGTCACTAAGCCAATAAAATATTCGTCTTTTAAAAGAGGTAAATGTTGTACTTCATAGTCTTCCATACACTGCAATACAAAGGAAGCAGTGTCTTCCAAGCGAAGCATGGGGAAACCTTTTACAGCCATTTCATTTGCAATCATAAGAGATTATTTAGGTAAAGAGCCAAGGAATTTTTCTAAGATAGTATTAAATTCAGCAGGCACTTCCATCATGGGCGCATGTCCACATTTATCAATAAAATGCAATTCACTATTCGGAATTAATTTTTTAAATTCTTCTGCTACGAAAGGAGGTGTTACAATATCATTCTTGCCCCAAATTAATAAAGTAGGTTGCTGAATTTGATTTAATTCTTCCCCTAAATTATGACGAATCGCACTCTTGGCTAGCGCAATAATTTTAATGACTTTAATTCTATTTTTTGTGATTTCAAAAACTTCATCCACTAATGCTGGAGTGGCCATCGCAGGGTCATAAAAAGTTTGTGCCGTTTTGTTTTTGATATATTCATAGTCCCCTCTTTTAGGATAACTATCGCCCATTGCATTTTCAAACAAACCACTACTACCTGTTAAAGTAAGTGACTTCACTCTTTCAGGATGTTTTAAAATATAGACCAAGGCTACATGGCCGCCTAAAGAATTACCCAACAAATGAATATTAGTATAATTTTTATGTTCAATAAAGGCAGCAATATGTTTTTCTAAACCCGATACAGTGGTATGTAATATGTCTAAATCAAATAAGGGTAATAAGTAATAAAGGCACCACCACTTTATGGGTATGTCTAAATTTTTCAATGAGGTCTGAGAAATTACTGAGGGCTCCAAAAAGTCCATGACAGAGCATTAAGGTTTCCCCTTCACCTACTTCTAGGTATTCAAACTTCCCGTCTTTTATAATCTCGTATTCCATTAAACCCTGGGTTCCTAAAGTGTTAAAGGTAGTTATTTCGGTTTAAAAAAGACCAAAGATAGTCATGGCTATATAAGTAGTTATGAGATAAATAACAATTTCTTAACCTATTCAGCATCAATGCATTCTGCCAGTTTTGGCCCTTATTTAAAGGGGTTAGAAAAGGTAGTGAAACTGCTTTTAATAGAAGGAATCCAAATAGCAGCTTTTCCCATGCAATAAGGCCACCATTTTTGTAGATAAGTATAGGTGTATGTCTCTTTCATTTCTGTAGCCTGCACTACCCCTAAAACTTGTAAAAAATATATAACGGCGCTTAGCATAGTGAAGTAAATGAAACCATATAAAACAATACCTAATAATTTATTTAACCAACCTAATAATAACCATTCTGCAGTTTGTTGCAATACACCAGAAATAAATTTTAATATAATAAGTACTAAAACTAAAATAACTAAAAATGAAATGAAGGGTAACCAGTGAGAAGCAATTTGAGTATGTTCTTTTAAAAAATTAGCCACCCAACCTGCAAATTGAAAAGCAAGAATTAGGCCAATCATTAAGGAGAAAAAAGAAATGACTGCTTTGATTAATCCATTTCTATAGCCTTGTAAAATGGCAATAATAAAAATAGTACCTGTGAGAATGTCTAACCACATCGTATTAGGCACTTAATAAAGTTTTGGCAATAGCAGAAATAAGTTTACCATCTGCTTGACCTGCTAATTGTTTAGTGGCCATTCCCATTACCTTACC
>JBEGKS010000134.1:0-4415 GCA_041183945.1 Bacteroidota bacterium
TTTTTGCACCACCCACTAAACAAATCCATTCAACTTTTTGTGTAGCCTGCATGGCAATGGAAATAGGTTGATAGGCTGTGCTGGGTTCTAGACAAAAAATTTCAATGGTAGAGTTATTTGCTTTTTGAAAATGAATTCTTGCTGCAATGACTTTACTATTATTAAAAAATAAAGCTGCCTTTTCGGGAATGAAATTTGCAATATGATGGTAAGTGCTTTCTGCAATGATCTTTTTATCCCATACTAGAAGCTTGCTATCTGATCTGTGGCTGGCAGGTGTATAGGCAATACTTTGATCAGGTAAATCGTAGTCAAAATCCTGAATTGGTAGGCTAATGGGAGGCTTCATGGCCCAAAGGTACATATTGCCTTGATTTTCACTTGAATTCACCTCTTTTTCACATAAAAAATAGGCTTTTCCACAGGTTTGCACAGTCCTTAATGTGGAATTCTGGTAAAACCGTTCTGAAACGCCTTACTACATTGATTTTCAGCTTGGTTTATTTCTTGTGGAAAACTAGAAGGCCTGTTTTAGCCTTTGAAAGTGGTAAAATGTGTTAATTTGTGTGAACAAGTGGTAAAAATCACTCTAATTATTAACAATGACAGGCTTTCACGGAGAATATCAATCAACTATCGACGCAAAAGGGCGTTTCCATTTACCTGGTAGTTTGAAAAAACAGCTAGTTGAAGGGGAGAATCGCTTTATTGTAAGTAGAGGCTTTGAGAAGTGCTTGACACTTTATCCGTTGAAAAGCTGGCAAAGTATATTAGATCGAATTAGCCAGTTGAATGATTTCGATCCAAAAGTGCGTCAGTTCAGACGTCAATTTCTTGGAGGAGCTACAGAAGTAGAGTTGGATGCAGCAGGAAGAATTTTATTGCCACCCACTTTGCGTGAATTTGCTTTACCAGGTAAAGAGATTGTTTTAGCCGCCGCCTTAGATCGTTTTGAAATTTGGGATGCAAGTAAGTACAAACAGCTCTTTGAGGATTTCTCTGCAGATGCATTTAGTAATTTGGCGCAGGAAGTAATGGCAGGAATTAAAAATCAAGATTAAGTAAAACAGATGCAAAATCAACCTATTGATTCCAACGCATCTAAAGCTTTTGCTTCTTCTTATCATATTCCAGTATTATTTCAAGAGTGCCTTTCACATCTAAACATAAAGCCAAATGGTATTTATGTAGATGCCACATTTGGTGGTGGGGGACATAGCAAGGGTATCTTATCTATGCTAGGCCCGGAAGGTCGTCTTATCGCTTTTGATCAAGATGCCGATGCGCAACAAAATTTACCCAAAGACAATCGTCTTGTTTTTATTCCAGAAAATTTCAAGTATCTACAACGTTTTCTGCGTTTAAATAAAATAGATCAAGTGGATGGTATATTGGCCGACTTAGGGGTAAGTAGTCATCAGTTTGATGAAGGAACAAGAGGCTTTTCAACCAGACACGATGGACCTTTTGATATGCGCATGGATCAACGCCAAAGCCAAACAGCCGCTCAAGTTATTGAATCTTATTCAGAAACAGCATTGCATAAAATGTTTGAACAATATGGCGAGGTAACGAACTCTAAAACTTTAGCCAAGCATATTGCCACTCAACGCAAACATGTTAAAATAAATACGGTTCAAGATTTTAAAACATTTATTGCACCTGTAGTTAAAGGAAATCCGAATAAATATTGGGCACAAGTTTTTCAAGCCATAAGAATAGAAGTGAATGAAGAGATGGAAGCGCTAAAGGAATTTTTAAAACAAGTTCCATTAGTAGTAAAGCCAGGTGGACGCGCGGTGATCATCACTTTCCATTCTATCGAAGATCGTTTTGTAAAAAATGCTTTTCGTGTGTCGCAAGAAGAAGCCGAAGATGCCCATCCTTTTTTATCCGTAGAAAAGGAAGTTTTTTGGAAGATCATTACAAAAAAACCTGTAGTGGCTTCTGAGAAAGAGATGAAAGAAAACAATCGAAGCAGAAGCGCAAAAATGCGTGCTGCCGAAAGAGTATAATAGTATGTCCGTACCCATTAACCCAGCCCCTAAGAATACCATAAAAAGTATTCTTAATTATCAGTGGATTGTTATGAACATTAGTTTCTTTTTGTTCCTAGCATTCATCGCTATCCTTTACATAGCGAATGGGCATCTTACCGACAAAACAATCCGTCGAATTAACACTACGCAAAGAGAATTGAAAGTACTTCAGTTTGAATACAAGACCATTAAGTCTGAATTAATGCGTCGCAGCCGTGCCATTGAAGTACAAAATGCAATGGAGCCTTATGGTTTAGTCGTTTCAAAAGAAATGCCAATTCGCCTTCCTTTAGAAAATAAAATTAAAACCCCCGCTAAAAACTAATAATGGACGTAAAACGCGATATATTATGGAGGGTTTACTTAAGTTTCATACTTATCGTATTAGTATGTATCCTTATTATAGGCAAGGCTTTTTACATTCAACAAGTACAAGGAAAATACTGGAGAAGTTTAAGTGACAGCTTGCATCAAAGAATTATAGAAATACCTGCAGCAAGAGGTACTATTTATAGCGAAGATGGTCAAATGTTAAGCACCAATATTCCTCAGTTTGATATTTATATCGATTTTAGAGTAAGTCCACTTCACGAAAAAAGCGGCTTGCTTTTTAGAACGCATATTGACTCTTTAAGCTTGAGTTTAGCAGATTTATTTAAAGATAAGTCCGCAGAAAAATACAAAGAAGAGTTAACCAAGGCTTATGAAGCCAGCGAAGGTAATTATGAGTTAAGAAAGAAAATTTCTTACAGAGAATATTTACAATTAGTCAAATTCCCTTTATTTAAATTAGGTAGGTATAAAAGTGGAATGATCGCGGAGGAAAAAAATATTCGTTTAAACCCCTATGAAAATATTGGCTATAGGACTATTGGACTTGCTAGAGATGAAAATAAAGTAGGTTTAGAAAAGTCATATGATACTGTTTTAAACGGTCGTAATGGCCGTCAATTAGTTCGCGCTATTGCAGGCGGGGTAACAGTTCCAGTGCAGGAAGGTGAATTTGAAATAGCACCTGAAACAGGCAAGGATATTGTAAGCACCATTGATGTTTTCATACAAGAAGTGACTGAAAGTGCATTAAAGAAAATGATGATTCAAAATGATGCGCGTTCTGGTGTTGCCATGGTGATGGAGGTAAAAACTGGTAAGATAAAAGCCATTGCCAACTTAGGTAAAATAGGTGATGGTGTTTATACCGAAGACTTAAACTATTCAACAAGGGTAACAGAACCTGGTTCTACTTTTAAATTAGTGACTTTATTGTCGGCATTAGAAGACAAAAAAGTAACCTTAAGCTCTAAATTAAATTTAGAAGGAGGCTTGTGGACATATGCAGGTAGAACAGTTAAAGATGCTGAAGTGCATGGCAAACATGAAGCCACAGTATTAGAAGCCTTTGAAGAAAGTTCAAATGTAGGTATGGCTAAATTAGCTGTTACTTATTTTAATGATAATCCACAAGCATATTTTAAACACTTATCAAAATTAAGAATTGATACTACTTCTGGTATTGATTTAATGGGAGAAGGGCATCCTTTAATCATTAAGCCTAATAGCAAAAGATGGGGACCCACTTCACTTCCTTGGATGGCCTTTGGATATAATATCGCCATAGCGCCCATTCAAACTTTAACCATGTACAATAGTATTGCGAATAATGGAGTTATGATGCGTCCTTATTTAGTTAACGCTATTAAAGAAGAGGGAAAAATTATAAAAACCATGAGCCCTATGGCCTATGAAGGAACTGTTTGCTCTGCTTCTACTATAAAAGATTTGCGTACAGCATTGGAGGGGGTTTGTACTAATGGAACAGCAAAAAAATTATTTGTAAATAGTTTATATAAAGTAGGTGGAAAAACAGGAACAGCCTTGGTGGCTGATGGCAACAAGGGGTATGGTGAGGGAATATTTCAATCTTCTTTTGTAGGTTATTTCCCAGCAGAGAATCCTCAATATACTATTGCAGTTATTATTATTAATCATCCGCACGCAGCAAATCATTTTGGTGCCTCTGTAGCAGGTCCTGTATTTAAAGAGATTGCTGACAGATTGTATTCAACTTATATACAGAACAAATTAGATATCGCGCCAGTATTTGCAGTAAAAGATAGTTCACTATTTAATTATAGTATTTCAAAAATTTCTTTACAAACCATTGCAAAACAATTATCTATTCCTTATCAAGATTCTTCTATAGCTTCTAATAATTGGATACAATTAGAAGGGAAGGGAAAAAATTTAAAAGCAGCTGCTCAAGTATTTTCAGATACAACCATGCCTAATATGACAGGCATGAAATTACAAGATGCCTTATGGCTTTGTGAGAAAAAGGGATTACTGGTGAAATGTGTGGGTAAAGGAAAAGTGGTA
>JBEGKS010000135.1:0-5008 GCA_041183945.1 Bacteroidota bacterium
ATCGTTGCTTGTATTTTTATAATGGGTGGGCGAAAAATCTATTGCCTCTTGTTTCCACGAAACAGCACCTTGTGCATAAAATAAAATATAATCTTTTTCATCAATTTGATTGTCCCCTCCGTCAACAACTTGAATAGCATTTTCTGTCAATGCGGTTGAAACATTCGCAGGTACTTTTTCTGAGCCTAAATCAAGATGATAATGGAATAATTGTAGTTGTGTTGAACTAATGGGCAAAGAGAAACCCAAAGTCTTTAACTGAACACCTGTGATTTGGTAAATACCTTCTTTGGATACGGCAATTTTAGCCCATTTACCCTCCTTAAACGCAGCATTTTGAGCCCATAAAAAGTAAGGAAAAAACATAAAACCCAAAAAAACGATAAAAACACCCCTTCTCATATACTAAAATTAGGGTTTTAGTAACAGAACAATCTAGTTCCATCTGAATAATTGATTAAAAAACAAAGTATATTCGCACTATCATTTAACCCCATCATTGAATAATTTAAAGCGATGAATTTTATTAATAGTATTTTATTGTTTTTTGCCGTCCTTTTAATAGGACCTAGCATATTATCTAGCAATGAAAATAGAAATATTTCGAATGCTATTGTATTGGCACCCAAAGACGACCCCTATGCCGAAACTGTGCTTATGCGCGGGGGCACTTTTGCAATGGGTATGAACCAAGAGAGCATTATGGGCGAATGGAACTTAAGAAGAGTCACGGTGAGTTCTTTTAGAATTGACAAATACGAGGTAAGCAATAAAAAATATAGAACTTATATTCATTGGCTTGAGAAAATTTTCATTCCTATTGGAAGAGATTCTATTGTAAGCGCTGCACTTCCAGATACAAGTGTTTGGAGAACAGAGCTTTCTTACAACGACCCCATGGTGGAAGGCTATTTTAGATCTAATGCTTTTAACGATTATCCTGTAGTAGGTGTAACTTGGGAACAAGCTAATAACTATTGCAGATGGAGAACCGATAGAGCCAATGAAAGCACACTTATTAAGTTTAAATTAATTGACCCAAAGAACCCTTATGTTGGTAAAATGGGTATTGCAACAAATACCAACGATTCAAGCAAGAGTGGAAGCCAAGCTTCTTCAAAAACTTCTACTACGCTCAACAGAGGAAAAAATTTAGATGACTTTATTATGATCCCTGACTTCAGATTACCTACAGAAGCAGAGTGGGAATATGCAGCCAAACAAGCGAGTCAAAAAAATAGTTCTAATGACAATAAGCCTTCTGGAGGTCCTAATTCAAGCCACCCTAATGCTAGCTTAGTGGCAACTGACGGAGCCTTTCCTTGGGTTAATAATGGTAATGATGGTATTAGAAATTCAAATACTTCAAAAAAGAATGGTAAGCAAGGAATGTTTTTAGCCAACTTTAAAAACGGAAGTGGTGATTATATGGGTATGGTGGGTTATGCAAATGATGGCGCAGGCTTTCCTAGTAAAGTAAATACCTTTTTACAAAACAGTATGGGTCTTTATAATATTAGCGGAAATGTAAACGAGTGGGTGGCAGATATTTACCGTCCAATGAATAATGTGGACATGGATGATATCAATCCTTACAGAGGCAACAATGCATTGGATGGAGATGATACCAATATTGCAAGCTATGAAACAGGTGGCAATACATTAATCTCAAATAAATCAAGAGTATACAAAGGTGGCAGCTGGAAAGACCGTCCTTATTGGTTAAACCCTGGCACTAGAAGATATTTAGATCAAGATAAATCAAATAGCACCATCGGATTTAGATGTGCTATTTCTGCCTTTGGTGTTGACAGCCCTGGTTATGAAAATGACAACAAACCTTGGTGGAAAAGAATATTTTAAATTAATACATAGATGAAACTACGCATTGGATCAGGCATTGATTTTCATCAATTAGTAGAAGGCCGAGACCTATGGATTGGTGGTATTAAAATCCCCCATACGAAAGGCGCATTAGGTCATAGCGATGCAGATGTTTTATTACATGCTATTTGCGATGCTTTATTAGGTGCTTTAAGCTTAGGCGATATTGGCACACATTTTCCAGACACCGATGCTGCATACAAAAATATTGATAGTAAAATTTTACTTCAAAAAACTTACGATTTAATTACAGCGAAGGGTTATAAAATTGTAAACATAGATGCCACTTTATGTTTAGAAGCTCCGAAAATTAAACCCTATGTAATTGCTATGCAAGAGTGTATTGCGGGCATATTACATATTGGAGATAAAGATATTTCTATTAAAGCCACTACCACAGAAACAATGGGCTTTACAGGTAGAGAAGAAGGTTTAGTAGCCATGGCCACCTGTTTATTAACTGGCGTTAATAGTTAAACCTGCTAAACTTATGAAGCAGTCTAGCACATCAAGTTCTCCAATTTCAATTTCCGATTTATATGAATTATATAAATCATACCCACAAGTACAAACCGATACACGTCAATTAAAAAAAGACGATTTATATTTTGCACTCAAAGGACCTAATTTTAATGGAAATGAATTTGCCCTTCAAGCATTAGAACAAGGCGCTGCTTATGCAATTGTGGATGAACCAGTTAATGCAAGTGAACAATTACAAAAGCGTATACTATTAGTAGAAGATGTTTTGAAATGTTTACAAGCACTTGCAAAATTTCACCGCGAACAATTTAATATTCCCTTTATTGCTATTACGGGTAGTAATGGAAAAACAACTACTAAAGAATTAGTGGCTGCAGTATTAAGCAGTCATTACAAAATCTATACGACCAAAGGAAATTTAAACAATCATATTGGCGTACCCCTTACCCTACTTAGCATACAACAAGACGCGCAATTTGCTATTATTGAAATGGGCGCTAATCATTTAAAAGAAATTGAATCTTATTGCAATTATACTTTACCCACGCATGGCATGATCACTAATTGTGGTAAAGCACATTTAGAAGGCTTTGGTTCTGAAGAAGGTGTGAGAAAAGGAAAAGGAGAATTATTCGATTATTTAAGAGCCCATCAAGGCACTGTATTTTTAATGCAAGATTTTGACTACTTAGTACAAATGTCGCAAGGCATCCAACATATTATTGGATATGGTAAAGAGCATGGACAAATTCAAGCAGAAGCGATAGATCAAAATGGTATGCTAACTGTCCACCTAAAAAAAGGCATTGAAATAGATTCCATACATACACATTTAGTAGGCAATTATAATTTACCCAATGTACTTGCTGCTGTTGCCATTGGACATCACTTTAAAGTGCCCAATAATAAAATTAAATCAGCTATTGAAAATTATATTCCAAGCAATAGTCGATCACAGTTATTAACCTGGAATAAGAACGAAGTAATTTTAGATGCTTACAACGCAAATCCTTCTAGCATGAAATTAGCAGTAGAGAATTTTGCTAAAATGAATAAGGAAAATAAAATGGTTTGCTTAGGTGGTATGAGAGAATTAGGCGCTGATACTTTAATGGAGCATCAAATGCTAATTGATCAATTGAAACAAACAAATTGGAAGCAAGTAATACTAGTGGGTTTGGAGTTTAAACCATGTATTCATAATTTTCTATATTTTGATACTGTTACAGATGCAAAAGCCTGGTTGCAAGCACAAGAATTGAAAGGCTATACCTTACTTATTAAAGGTTCTAGAGGAATACAAATGGAGCAACTGATAGCTCCTTAATTTTTGGTATCTTTGCGCCATGAAAAATACCTACCTGTTCAGCACCATCACCAATAAATGTCCAAGATGTAGAGAAGGTAAGTTGTTCACTAGTAGCAATCCCTACGATTTATCCAATATCACAAAAATGCATGATCACTGTCCCGTATGTGGACAGCCTACTGAAATCGAAGTAGGTTTTTATTATGGTACAGGTTACGTAAGTTATGCATTAACAGTTGCCTATTTTGTTTCCACTTTTGTGGCATGGAAGGTTTTAATAGGTATGACATTTGATTTAGATGATAACAGAATTTTTTATTGGATGGGTACTGCCATTACAACACTTCTTTTTATTCAACCCATACTCATGCGTTTATCAAGGTCTATTTGGTTGGGCTGGTTTGTTTCTTATAATAAGAACTGGAAAAACGAACCATTGGAATACAATGAGCGCATGGATCACAACAGAAAAGAGCATTAAAAAAGCCTATCAGTTTCGTGACAGGCTTTGCAGAGAGGAAGGGATTCGAACCCCCGATACGTTGCCGTATACACGCTTTCCAAGCGTGCTCCTTAAACCACTCGGACACCTCTCTTTTTGGGAAGCGAAGTTACTGAAACCCTTTGTTATTATTGGTGTTTAGTAGATAAATTTAATGCTCCTTTTTTGTTTCATTCATTCGCTCATTATATTCTAATGGGCTGTTTTTCCAATCTTTGTTAAAGGAAACAAACCAACCCAACCAGATGGATCGGGATAAACGCATTAAAATTGGCTGTATAATGAATAGGGTTAAAATAGCGGATCCCATCCAGTAAAAAATCCGATTGTCATCTAAATCAAAAGTCATTCCAATCAGAACCTTCCAAGCAACAAAAGTGGATACAAAATAAGCTACGGTTAATGCATAGCTAACGTAACCAGTACCATAGTAAAATCCCACCTCAATTTCAGTGGGTTGCTTACAAACTGGGCAGTGTTCATTCATGTGAATGACCTCGGAAAGTTGGTATGGATTTTTAGAAATAAACAAATCGCCTTGTCTACATCTTGGACATTTATTAGTGAGGGTACTCCAGAGGTAGCTATTTTTCATGGCGCAAAGGTATCGTTTTATTGCGCATTGTTCAAATTTGCGTGATTAGTCAGCAATCAGTTGTTCCATCTGGATACCCCTGGAACCTTTAATTAGAATGGTGTGTTGTACAAAATTTTGTTCATTCAGCCATTTTTTAGCAGCAGCTACGGATTCAAAAAACTGATAGGGATGCGTACAATTTTTAAATTCATTTCCTACCAAAACTACTTTTGTCCAAGTAGATTGTTTCAAT
>JBEGKS010000136.1:0-6270 GCA_041183945.1 Bacteroidota bacterium
ACTAAAACTGCTAAATATTCCAGGAGTAATAGAAAGCGTATTATGTTTAGTTGAACTAAGTATCATTTCTTTTTCAATACCTGGCACTAATTGCATATCTGCTTTATTGGAAAAGAAAATATCAAAAGAATTATGAAAGCTTAAATACGAAAGATTATAATTAAAAGTAAATCCTAGATCACTTGAAATATTTCCACTTAATAAATTAGACTGACTAGAATAAAAATATTTAGCCCCATAAATTTCACCCGATATTTTTTCACCTAAATAATAATTATACCCTAGATCTAATTCAGAATAATCATAGCCAGTTTGACCGGGTGTCAATAAATAATTAAGGCTAAAACTTGCATATAGTCCATTGGCAAAATTTACAGTAGCCGTGGTATATAAATAGGGCGCTTTTAAAGAGTCGGCCCTACCATTGTATACATAGTTATTTAAATAGTTAGTTTGTAATTGAAAACTAGTTGAGTCGTTTTTAGTTTTAGACTTTCTCAATGGCTGAGAAGACACCAGAACACTAAGCAGCAGGGCAAAAAAAGTAAAGAATACTTTAAGGGGCATTGTTTGTTTTAATTTTAGTTTTGGACAAAAATTATCTCAAAAAGTTTAAAGAGAAAATATCAAAAAGTAAACCTACTATTCACTTAGCTCAACCGACTACAATTTACCCCTGTTTTCTTACAAATTTTGTTAAAATAACAATGGTTTGCTCATTTACCTTGCCCTCAATTTGTTCATTGTTATCTGCTACTAAATGTATTTTTCTAACAATGGTTCCCTTGGGAGCCATGAAATTGGCGCCTTTTACATTTAAGCCTTGGGTTAGAACTATAGTATCTCCATTTAGTAATTCTGTTCCGTTGCTATCAACATGAATGGCTGCTTTTTGAAATGCACTTAAGGCCCAGGTTACTACTACTTCATCTAGTTCCACCGATGTTAATATTTCATTTGCCCACTCATTTTCTTTTAAGCTATACAAAATTCGATAGCTTAATGCTTGAACACTTGGCTCTGTATTCCAAATACTTCCTGCTAAACATTGCCAATGATTACCTGAAGAATTACTCTCTATTAAAGAATAACAGTTCTCGCAAACGGCTACTTCATTTTCAATTTTATCATTGTTTTTAGGACTTACTGCATAAGCGCTACTTGCTTTTTCTGTACTACATAATTCACAAAGCGCATCGCACCTTTCTTGTAGTTTAGTAGAGATTGTTGATTTCATAATAAAACTGTTTAACTGTTATAATAATTCGTGCTTAGAAATAGATGTATGCAATTTTTTAAGATGATGATATAGTTATCTTCTTCTAGAAAATTTATTACCCCTTTGTTGCTTTGGCGCATATAAAGGTGTGGGGCCAAACATTTCAGGTACCACTCCTTTTAAAACAGGCACACCTAAAAGCTCTTCAATTTCAGCAAATTTGCTTTGCTCCTTTTCTCCCACTAAAGTAAAGGCTGTGCCAGAAGTTGCTGCCCTAGCGGTTCTTCCAATTCTGTGTATATAATCTTCGCCATCATTAGGCACATCATAATTTATCACTAAATCAATATCGTCAATATCTATACCTCTACTTAAAATATCGGTGGCTACTAAAATATTTGTTTTTTGATTTCTAAAATCTTGTAAATATTGTTCTCTACTTTTTTGATCTAAATCAGAGTGTATTTCTGCTACCGATAATTTAGCATGTGCTAATTTAGAAGTCAATTGTTTCACATTCAATTTCTTGGAGCAAAACACAATTACTTTAGAATACCTTTTCGAGCTAAGCATATCTATTATCACAGGCACTTTTTGTGCATCGTACACCATAAATGCTTTTTGAATAATTTGCTCTGGAGGTTTTGAAATGGCAATATTAATTTCAACAGGGTTCACTAAAATTTTCTTGGCAAGCACTCTCATTTTCGCAGGCATGGTGGCTGAGAATAATAAGTTTTGTCTTTGTGCTGGTAAAAAAGTAATAATTTTTGCAATGTCATCGTTAAAGCCCATATCAAGCATCCTATCTGCTTCATCTAATACTAAATACTTAAGTCCTTTCAATTTCACATAGCCCATATTTAAATGTGCTATCATTCTACCCGGAGTGCATACCACAATATCTACTCCACTTGTTAGTGCCTTCTTTTCTGCTACAAAAGAACTACCATCTCCTCCACCATACACTGCAATAGAACTTACATCAGTGAAATAAGATAAACCTTCAATGCTCTCGGCAATTTGTATGGCCAATTCTCTTGTAGGAACAATTATTAAAGCATTGATATCGCCTGCAGTGTGCGCGGAAGTAAGTAGTCTGTGTAATAAGGGTAATAAAAAAGCAGCTGTTTTACCGGTACCCGTTTGTGCTGCAGCAATAATGTCCTTGCCTTCCAAGATAGGTACCATTACTTGTTGCTGAACAGGGGTGGCCGTCTCATAACCCATCGCGTCAATTCCATCCAAAATACGTTGATCCAGTCCTAAATCTATAAACTTCAAAATACACTATTTTAATAATGTAACGAAGGTACGACTTATCAAGCAGCTATATAGTGAAATGCACTATTTACTTGGTTATTGAGCACTCTGCTCTTCTTTTTCAAAATATTCTAAAACTTCCTGCCAATTATTCACCCTTAAATGATGTTTGATATTTACATTATGTGAAGCATGAAATAAAATAGGTTTACCTATACAGTAATCCAAATTTTTACAATGATCATCAATCATATAGTCGGTTTTAATCACCGCCTTGCTGCCACAAAAAATCATATTCTTCCAGCTAATAAAAGGAAAGTACTCGGCCAGCCATGCATGTTTTTCAGCTAGCGATAAAGGAAACTCAGTAGCCGCCGATACTATATATATTTCATATCTTTTTCTTAATACTTGTAATGCCTCTAAAGCACCTGGCATTAAGGGAACCGTTCTAAAAAAACCAGGGGTATGAATAAAGCGTCTAGCTGCAGTTTTATCGGGAAAGGCCTCGTCTTCTGAAACACCCAATAAAGCAGCTCTGTCTACCTTTACCTTATACTCAGCCTCATACCAGTTTACTAAATGGGTTTCAATGTCGGCAATGACATTGTCCATATCTATAGCAATACTTTTAATCATATTTATGCTAGTTAAAACGTTTGTAAGTTTGATTGTATCTTAGTAGTAACAAACTTAATTGAATAATTTTATTCCTATGAGAAAAACCAAGGTCATTTTAAAAATTATAGTCGGTTTTATCTATTTATTAGCGCCCCTATTTGTTATAGCCCAGGAAGCAGAAGCGGAAGCAAGCATTCGTGCCATCATGAGCCAAACCCATGTGGTAGGTGTATCGGTAGCAGTGGTGAAAAATAATAAAATTATATATAGCCATTCCTTTGGGCAAAAAAATATAGAAGCCAATACCCCACTCACCGACGATTGTATTTTTAGAATAGCTTCCATTTCAAAATCGTTTTCTGCAACATCTATTATGCAATTGGTAGAGGCTAAGAAACTTTCTTTAGAAGACGATGCTAGTGATTTAATTGGTTTCCCTTTAAGAAACCCGAAATTTCCAGATAAAGTGATCACTTTAAAAATGTTATTATCACACCGTTCTTCTATAAATGATAGCCAAGGTTATTTTTCATTAGATTCCATTAACCCCGCTACGAACCCCGACTATGCAAAATGTTATAATAACTATGCTCCGGGTACTGGCTATATGTATTGTAATTTAAATTATAATATGACAGGCGCCATTATAGAAAAGTATTCAGAAGAAAGATTTGACCAATATGTAAAGCTTCATGTCTTAGACCCTTTAGATATTTATGGAGGTTACTGTGTTGACTCTTTAGATAAAAATCGTTTTGCAACTATTTATGAATTCAATAAAGAGACTGCAAAATTTACAAACTCTCCAAACGCTTATGCGCCAAGGTCGAAAGAGATTGCAGATTATGCAATGGGAAAAACCACGCCTATTTTTTCTCCTACAGGGGGTATGAAAATTTCTGCTACCGATTTAGCGAAGTATATGATGATGCATATGAATTTAGGTAAGGCCAATGGAAAAAGAATTATAAGTAAAAGAAGCGCAAGGATAATGCAAACTCCTTTATCGTCAGATGAGAATTATGGATTGGCTATTTTGAAAACAGATAAATTAATTGAAGGCAAAACCTTAACAGGCCATACAGGCTCTGCTTATGGCCTATATAGTACAATGTTTTTTGAGCCAAATGAAAAGTTCGGTATTGTGGTAATTAGCAATGGTTGTAACCCAGTATATGATAATGGCTTTAACGCTTTTATGAAAAATACTGTCAACAGTTTATATAAAAATTTAATTGCTCAGTAAACAAATTTTTTAAGCTTGCTAAGTAGCTTTAGATTGCTGCATAATTTTACAAGTCCAATTTGTCTTAAGAATTCATAGTTATCGAAGAAGTCTTGCTCTTCTGTAATTTTACCATCAACTACTGTAGCAATAGTACAACCAATTACATCTACTGTTTTACCAGTTGCTGGTATACCAAAGAAAGGACCAGTATGTGTACCTTTGAACTGCCAGTATTTTACAACTCTATTACCCTTAGCAAAAATTTCTTTTACAATAAATTCTCTATTGCTGAAACCGGTTACATAGTTAGCATAGTAAGCTTTTACACTATCCTTCCCTTTTATCTCAGGAACAGTATGTAAAACTACATCTGCAGCATAAGCTGTATCTAAAAAATTTACATTGCCTTTATTAATGACAACATCCCATACATTGTCATAAAATTTTACATTAGCATTTTCTAATTGCTCTTTTTTTGCAGATTCATTGTTACATGCAAATAGCATAGTAGAAATAAAAATAACAGATAGTAATTTTTTCATAGGTTTGGTTTTTGTTAATTTTTTGATTTCTTAAAGATATGAATTTAAATTACAATAACCTAGATTATCCTATCTCATATAATTCTATAGGAAGGCCGTCAGGGTCGGCAAAGAAGGTGAATTTTTTTTGAGTGAATTCATCTATTCTAATGGGCTCTAATTCAACCCCCTTTGCTGTTAGGGCAGCTACCGATTCTTGAATATTATTAACTGAAAAAGCTAAATGCCTTAAGCCAGAAGACTCCGGCCTAGAAGGCCTGGCAGGCGGGTTGGGGAATGAAAAAAGCTCAATAATATAATTATCATTCAAGGCAAGGTCTAATTTATAAGACTGTCTTTGTTCTCTATATACTTCTCTAACTATTGATAAGCCCAATGTATTGGTATAAAAATCTTTTGACTTTTCATAGTTGGAACAGATAATAGCAATATGATGCACCCCTTTCAAATATTTATTTTCCATTTTTTTGTTCTTGTTAATTTTTATTCAAGGCCCCTTAATTATTAATTACAATAATATGCTCTTCTTATAAGTTCTTCTTATAAGCTCTTCTCAATTTCATAAATCACATGCAAATTAAGTATATGTTCTTTATCTATTTTAGGATGACTAAATGTGCCTGTCTTATGCATACCAATTCTTTTCATTACATTTTCAGACTTTAAATTAGGGGTAGCTGTGAAAGAATAAATTTTATCAAACCCTAATGTATCAAAGCCATAGTTAAGACAAGCCTTAGCAGCTTCTGTTGCATAGCCCATACCCCAGAATTGTTTTTTAAATCGCCATCCAATTTCTACGCAAGGAGTAAAACTAGCATCAAAATTGGCTATCATAAAACCCGTATATCCTAGAAATTCCTTGGTGTTTGTATTTTCAACTACATACAAACCAAAACCATGCTCTAAAAAATGTTTCTGTACACGATCATAAAATGCTATGGTTTGTTCTTTGGTTAAAATTGCAGGGAAGTATTTCATTACCTCTGTATCCATATTCATTTCAATACAGTCAAGCAAGTCCTTGGTTTCCCATAACCTAAGCGTTAGCCTATCTGTATGAAGTATGCTGTTCATAGGGTAAATATAAATTAATTGAATTAATTTTACGTTCATAAAATAAATGAAATGTAGAAAACATAATTTACTAATTTTACCCCTAAATAATTAAAATATGAGAAGCGAAATACTCAATAACCTAGATAACCCTAAGCAACTTGAAAAATTATACAGAGATAATAAAGCAAGTTTTAAAAAAGAGTTTGACCAAATTTATCCTGGACATCAAGAGAACCGAAGCCTAAGCTTCTGGCATGAAAGGCTGAATTTTGAAAATGAGAAGCAAGCTATAGGATCTAAAAACGAAATTGTAATAGTAATTACCTTTGCCTTAATAG
>JBEGKS010000137.1:0-7376 GCA_041183945.1 Bacteroidota bacterium
CTTCGGAGACTTGCGTTTTATTTCTAAAAGCGGGATGTGGAAAGGGTTTAGGTCTTTCTTGTTTTTCTACAAGTACATCAGGGAAATCCATGAAGTGTCTGAAATTATGAATATGGCCTCCAGGAATAATACTGCTTTTTCGCGTTAGATGTAATTTTTGAATTAGGTAGTCAAGTAGTTCGGCGTTCATGTCTTTATCATATACAAAACGAACTGGTTTTCCCTTTCTTCTATTTTTTACTCCTTTAGAAATTTTTTCCACAAAATTTAATCCTACTTCTTGGTCTAGATCAATTTCGGCGTCCTTGGTAATTTTAAATACATGGGCGTCGAAATGATTAAATTTAAAATGCGAAAAAATAATGGGTAAATTATATTTAATAATGTCTTCTAATAATATGATGGTTTTTGTTCCTTTTGAAGAAGGAAGAATGACAAAGCGACCAATAGACCTTGAAGGAATTTCAATTAGGGCAAATTTTTCGTGATAAGCATTTTGTTTGTTTCTCATCACAATCGCTAAATACAAACTTTTATCACGCAGGTAAGGAAGTTCTGGTAAATTTTCAATCATCAAAGGAATAATATAGGGGCGCACTACATCGTCGAAATAATTGCGCACAAATATTTTTTGAGTAAGGTTTAACTTTTTATCATTGATAATAAGAACCTTTCTTTTAATAAGCTCTTTGTTGATATTATTCCAAATACGGTTGAATTCACTTTGTTGTTTAAGTACTACTTTTTGAATTTCATCTAATATTAAATTCGGCGATTCTAAAATATCTATATTCAATGATTTCTTTTTGTCAATGAATTCTACCATTCTTTTTAGTGTAGCTACACGCACACGGAAAAATTCATCTAAATTATTAGAGAAAATTCCTAAGAAACGAATTCTATCTTTTAAGGTGACGGCTGGATCATTGGCTTCTTGCAATACACGCGCATTAAAGCTAAGCCAGCTAATATCTCTAGGAATATAATTGTTCTTCATCTGTCTCTGAATTTCTGTGTAAAATTAAGCTATAAAATTAGCAAAGATCTATTTAGTAATATTCTGGTTACAATTTGGTAATACTAAGTTAACAATACCGACATATTCAGTTTATATAAATAGTCGTTTTTTACATAAACTATAACCCATGGACAAAAGACCAATGGAGATATGTATAATCAGCGACCTGCATTTAGGCACTTTTGGTTGTCAAGCAAAAGAATTATTGAATTACTTAAAAAGTGTAAAGCCTAAAACGCTTATTTTAAATGGAGACATAATAGACATTTGGCAGTTTAATAAACGCTATTTCCCAGCTAGCCATATGGCCGTGATCAAGCAAATATTTAGCATGGCCAGTAAGGACACCAAGGTAATTTATATCACGGGTAACCACGATGAAGCCTTGCGTAAATATGCCGACTTTGAAATGGGTAATATTCATTTAACAGATAAAATAGTTTTTGAAATTAATGGTGAAAAGAATTGGGTATTCCACGGGGATGTATTCGATAGAACTACCAAGGGGAGCGCTAAGCTATTAGCAAAACTAGGAGGCTATGGTTATGACTTACTTATACTTATAAATAGTTTATTGAATTGGAGTTTAAAATTAATGGGTAAGGAAAAAATGAGTTTGAGTAAGAGTGTAAAAAATGGTGTTAAAAAAGCGGTTTCTTGGATTAATAATTTTGAACAAACTGCTGCAGAATTAGCTATCGAAAATAATTATCAATATGTAATTTGTGGTCACATTCATCAGCCTCAACAACGTGTGGTGACTACCGATAAAGGCAGTGTCACTTATTTAAATAGTGGAGATTGGATTGAAAATTTAACCTCCTTAGAATACTATGATAATGCTTGGACTTTATATCATTATGACCCTAAACAATTTGAAGAAGAGAAGGGAAGCAAGAAAAATAAAATTATCAATTTAAGAGAAGAGTTAAGTGTGATGACCAAGGAAGTGGCCTTTCAAGTGTCCATGTAATTAAGCTAACTCATGAAAATATTTTACGCAATACAAGGAACAGGCAATGGCCATATAAGTAGGGCAGAACAGTTATATCCCTTTTTAAAAAAATATGGAGAAGTAGACTTTTTTTTGAGTGGTTCTAATGCACAATTACAAACTCCACTGCCCATTAAATATAGAAGTAATGGAATTAGTTTACATTATAAGTCAACAGGCGGAATGGATTATGGAAAAATATCTAAATCACTAGGCTTTAATATTTATAAAGAAGCGAAGGCATTACCCATTGAAAATTATGATGTCATTATTAACGATTTTGAATTCATTACCTCTTTGGCTTGTACTTTAAAGAAGAAAAAAAGTATTCAGTTTGGCCACCAGGCAAGTTTTCAAAGTAAATTAACACCAAGATCAAATAGCTTTAATCCTTTAGGCAATTGGGTACTAGATAAATTTGTGAGAAGCACACATTATATGGGTTTGCATTTTGAATCCTATGATAATAATATATTCAATCCCATTATTAAAGATGAAATAATTAATGCAACTCCTGTTGACAATGGACATATCACTGTTTATTTACCTCAGTATTCGCTATCTATTTTAAATCCTTATTTGTTTGCGCAATCAAAATTTTCTTTTGAAGTTTTTACCAAGGAAGTGAAGCAAATAACTAAGTATAATAATATTACACTACTTCCTATTGATAATTCGAGCTTCACGAAAAGTTTAATTAGCTGCCATGGTATTATCACAGCGGGCGGTTTTGAAACACCTGCAGAAGCCATGTATTTGAAAAAGAAATTATTAAGTATACCTATATTAAATCATTTCGAACAAGAATGCAATGGTGCCGCTATGAAAAAATTGGGTGTGAAAGTGATTAAAAAAATAGATAAGAATTTTAATCAAATATTTGCTGAATGGATATTGGCAGATAACACTATTAACTATAAGCTTACACACTCTACAGAAGACATTGTTAATATGCTTATGCAACAAATTCCTTTTAATCAAGTTGCTTAAAATTATTAATAGCAAATCTTAATTCAATTAATCATTTATTTATTCATTATGTATCTAATCCAAAACCAAAACAAAGAAACCACAACAAAGAAACCACCGCTTACATTCAAAACATGATGATATTGGATGCACAACAAGAAAAAGCAATTGGCATTTTAATTGGAGATTGTTTTTTTGGCAAAAACAATAAAGTGGTGGGTAAGATATTTAATCAAACTGCTTATTTACTCAATGGTGAAATTATTGGTAAAATAGAGTTGGATAAAAATTTTAAAAATACCGCTATTAAGAAAGCCTTAATGGCACAGGCCTGGGATATACTTATGAATATTACAGAACATACCGGTGCCTGGATTGTAGATACTAAAAAATGGAGTAAGACTGAGCTTATTAAACATTTGGAATAAGCCCATTTAAAAAGTATAAGTTCGCCATGAAATGTATTACTTCACCATACTTCCGTAAATAATTCTTTCAATGATTCCTTTCAGGTCACCATGTGAATTATTTCTGTGTTGAGTCATTACAAGTACAATCATTTTTTCCTTAGGGTCAGCAAAAAAATTGGTTCCAAAATAACCTCCCCAAGAGAAAGATCCTTTATTTCTTGCATTCAAATTGGCCGATTTTTCAGAGGTGACTGAAAAGCCTAAACAAAAATCATCATTGCCATCGGTTTTAATATTTACTTGAGGGCTTAACATCATTGCTACTGTGCGAGGTGCAATAATTTGTTTACCATTATATTTTCCTCCATTCAACATCATTTGTAAAAAAATGGCATAATCATAAGCAGTGGCATTCAGACCAGCACCTCCAGAAAAATAGGTTTTATGAATAAAAGGGTAATTGGGATTAATATTAAAAGTACTGGGCCCCCATTCAATAATTTGATGTGCATCATTTTCGGTATAGACAGTAGGCATTCGATTTGCTTTAGATAAAGGCACATTAAAATATGTATCCTTCATGCCTAATGGGTCGAAAATATTTTTTTGAAAATAATTTTCTAAACTTGTACCACTTACAATTTCAATAATAGATCCTAATAAATCCACACTTAATCCATAAGTATATTTTTCTCCAGGTTGATGTGCTAAAGGAAGTGTACCCAATTTTGTCATTTTCTCTAATAAGCTTGCATTAAAATAACCTAGGCCAGAAGGTATACCTGCCTTTGTATAAATAGCTCCCATGGTGGCAGAACCAATATCTGTATAGTCAATACCAGAAGTATGGGTTAATAAATCACGAATGGTAATTTCTCTTTTAGCAGGAATGGAAGTATAACTAGAATCGACAGCATTAAAATCTTTTAGCACTCTTGGGTTTTTAAAACTTGGTATAAAATCGGAAACGTTTTGGTCTAAATTTATTTTACCTTTTTCATAGAGTTGCATAAGCGCCACGCTTGTAATAGATTTAGTTTGACTCATAATGCGGTAAATAGCATTTTCCGGCATGGGCTTTTTGCTAGCTTCATTTGCATAACCAAAACCTTTGTAATAAGCCACTTTATTATCTTTTACAATAATAATAGTGGAACCTATTAGCCAATGGTTTTGAATGTAGGTAGAAAGAGTAGAATCTATTAATGACAATTTAGCGTAATCAAAACTTTTGCTTTTAGAACTTTGAATGGAAAGCACTTGACTAAATGCACTAATTGAAATTGCAAGTAATAAGAAGCCTGTCAAAAATAAATTTTTAAAAAAACGGGTAAAATAATTTTTCATTTTAATTTTTTGCAGGAAACCAAGTTCCAAATTTTGATAAATCGACATTGCCTCCTGTTAAAATAATACCTACTTTTTTGCCTTTGAATAAATGAGCATTGCGCATTGCTGCTGCAAAAGGCACGACGCAACTTGGCTCTACAATAATTTTCATTCTTTCATAAATTAAACGAAGCGCTGCAATAATTTCTTCTTCAGAAACTAATAGTATATCTGTTACATGTTCTTTAATAATGCCCAGCGTTTGTTCACTAAGGGTGGTTAATAGTCCATCTGCAATGGTATTAATAAATGGTGCTTTTTCTACTTTGCCCGATTGAATACTTAATACTGCATCTGCCGCCCCTTCTGGTTCTCCGCCAAATACTTTTAAGCCAGGTTTAAAAAATGCTGCCCCTAAACAAGTACCAGAAAGTAAACCGCCGCCGCCCACTGGAGTGATCACTGCATCAAGTGTGGGCACTTCTTCAATTAATTCTTTTACACAAGTAGCTTGTCCGGTTATCACTCTATAATCATCATAAGGGTGAATAAATTCAGCACCGGTTTCGGCCACCACTTTATCTAAGGCTGCTTCTCTTGCTGCTTGATTAGATTCACAAATAATAACTTCTGCACCATAACCTCTCACTGCGTCTACTTTTACTTGAGGAGAAGACTTCGGCATAACGATGTATGCTTTAATACCTAATGTTTTTGCTGCATAAGCTAATGCCTGTGCATGATTGCCCGATGAATGCGTTGCAATTCCATTTTTTAATTGTGCAGGACTTAAACTTAAAGTGGCGTTCATGCCTCCTCTAATTTTAAAGGCCCCAATTTTTTGAAAGTTCTCGCACTTGAAATAAAAATCAATACCCGTTAATTCATTAATACTTTTATTAGTAAGTACAGGTGTGCGGTGTATATAAGGTCCAATGGTTTTTGCTGCAAGATCCACCGCTTCTTTGGTTATTTTCATTTTTCGTTTTTTATAATTTTTCCACCTATCATTACAAATTTTACTTTTTGCAATTCAGTAATATCTTTTAAGGGATCTCCTTTTACGGCAATGATATCGGCCCATTTTCCTACTTCAATAGAACCTATTTCTTTTTCTTTATGTAATAATTGGGCGTTCACAATAGTGCCAGCCTGTATAGCTTGCATAGGTGTCATACCAATTTTAATAAACTCTCCAAACTCTCTTGCTGAATAATTGGCAGGCCATCCAATAAAGTCGGTGCCTACTCCAATTTTCACACCTTTTTTTACAGCCAATCTTAATTTTTCATACATACCTTCTCTTGAATCATTGGCAAGTGCAATGGCTTTTGCTAAGGCTTTACTATCTGCTAATTTTTCTTTAAAATATAAATCAATGGTTAATGTGGGAATTAAATAAGTACCATATTTTACCATTAAGTCAATCGCTTCCTCATCCATATAAGAACCATGTTCAATGCTACGCACACCTGCTTTCACAGCTTGCTTAATACCTTCATTGGCATGTGCATGTGCCATTACAGGTACATCTCTTCTGCCTGCTTCTTCTACAGCCATTTTTAATTCTTCAGGACTAAAATGTACATTTTGAGGATTGTCACCAGTAGTCATAAAAGCACCCGTCACTAAAATTTTTATCCAGTCACTTCCATTTTTTATTTCATTGCGAATTGCTTTTCTAATTTCTTCTGGCCCATCTACAATTAATCCGTCGGCAATTGTTTTTTGTTCATAGGAAAGAAAATTTATATCACCACCTCCTCCTGTTACAGATAAATAATGTGCCGCTCCATAAATATGTGGGCCCATAAAGCTTCCATTATTAATCGCATTTCTTATTTCTAAATTGGCATAACCTATATCCTCATCTCCTGCTACACGAAGGGTGGTCCAACCCGCTAAGGCTAAGTCTTGTACAGCTTTTAATCCCGTTAGCGCTTTTGAAGCTGAGTTTGCCAGTTATATCGGTGTTAAACACTGCATTGGGGTGGCCAATGGGCTGGATGCGTTGACCATGTCCATTGAAGCGCTTGATTTGCCGCGTGGCAGCGAAATTTTAGTGGCGTCGAACACATACATTGCGACGATATTAGCCATCATCCACGCAGGGCATCGACCTGTGTTGGTTGAGCCGGATATTGAGAGTTTTAATATTGATCCGAACGGCCTTGCTGCCGCTTTAACAGGGCTAACGCGCGCTATTTGCGTTACGCACATGTTTGGCAAAGTCTGTCGAATGGACGCTATCAGTTCTTTTGCTGCAGACCATGGGCTCAAAATCATTGAAGATTGTGCGCAGTCCCATGGCGCTCGTTTTGCTGGTCAGATGTCTGGCACCTTTGGCGCTGCAGGTTGTTTTAGCTTTTACCCAACCAAAAACCTTGGCGCTTTGGGCGATGCGGGTGCCATCGTTACAGATGATGATGAATTGGCAGAGCGCCTGCGCCATACGCGAAATTACGGCTCGCGTGAAAAATATGTGAATCGCTACGTTGGCCATAATTCGCGTTTAGACGAGATTCAAGCTGCTATGTTGCGAGTCAAGTTGCGTCATTTAGAGGCAATGACATTACATAAGCGAGAGCTTGCAGAGATTTATTTTTCTGGCTTGCCAAGCTGGTTGGCATTACCTAGGCAATCTGCTGAAGAGTAC
>JBEGKS010000138.1:0-4358 GCA_041183945.1 Bacteroidota bacterium
CATGTTTTAAGATTACCAGGAATTTCGAATTGCTCTTTAATAGATGCCATCTTACTTCTTTTGTTTATTCTTAATATATTTTATAATCATCCAGCGTTGGCGCTTGTTCAATTGTGATGCATAAGAACCCATCAAGTTTTTTCCGTAAGCCACAGAATAAAACATTTGACCAGCAGGCATGTTCTCATATTTTGCATCGCCTACTAATGAAGCAGGTTTTGCAGCATAAGGACCATTACCGTCTTTATATAAAGGACCATTGCCATCTAATTTAGCCCCATGACAAATACCACAGTTCACTAAATACAAACGCTCTGCTTCTGCGGCGTCTCTTGCACTTAAAGAATCGATAGGATTGGGAACTAATTTAGAAGCGTTGTAATTCGTTGTATCGCCTGCTTTATCTTTTGCATAAGGGAAAGGCATTTCCTTGCCACGTGCAATAGTACCTGCTACAGGAAGGTTATCATAATGAATACCTTTTGCTGCTAGGTTGCTATGATCGGCATAGGATTCATAAGCACGGCTATAAGCCATATCGGGCATATAGATAGTACCAGGTGTACGCTTCACTTCTTCACAGCTTACCAATGTAATCGCTGCGATAGCAATAGTTAAAAGCAGATTCTTATTAATGTTATTTTTATTCATCGTTCTGGTTAGATTATACTTTATCTAATTATTTCGTTCTCTAATTATTTATAGTGCTTAAAGGGCTACTTGTTTAGTGTTATATAAATTGTCCTGCTTATCATAAGTACCAAACCACCATCCTTCTTCTGCTACTTGCACATCTGTTTCAATGGCACCATTCGATTTTAAGAAGGCCACTAAATCATCTGTGTTTGTTTTATCGGTACACTCAATGACCATTACAAATAAATCATCGGTAGCACGCTTATGAAAATGATGCTTCTTCACACCAGGTGCTAATTGACATAACCAACAAAAAGTCATTACCATTCCTACTGCTGCAAATAAAACGGTTAACTCAAATATAATAGGTATCCAAGCTGGTAAAGCAAAGTGGGGTTTACCACCAATGTTTAAAGGCCAGTCCTTCGTGAAAATCCAACTAATGGCACTTACCGCAGTGGCTGTACCTGTAATACCATAAATAAAACCAGCAGTGTGTAAGCTTGTTTCGCGCATACCCAATGCGTGGTCTAAACCATGCACGGCGAAGGGTGTGTATACATCTTTTATTTTATAGCCAGCAGTACGCACTTGCTTTACTGCAGGAAATAAAACTTTTTCTTCATCAAAACAGCCAACTACAAATTTCTTTTGTGCCATAATTTTTTTCTTAATCGATATTATAATTAATGTGCATGCGCATTATCGTGAACAAATTTATCCAAAGGCTCTGCTTCCAATTTTTCAAATTCAGGTTTGAAAGATTCTCCGCTTCTTTTCAATACATATTTAATTTCTGCTACCGCAATAACAGGGAAATATTTAGCAAATAAGAAGAAGCAAGTAAAGAATAAACCAAAAGTACCTAAATAGAAACCTACCTCGTAAATAGATGGGCTATAGTAAACAGACCAGCTAGAAGGTAGATAGTCACGGTATAAAGAAGTTACAATAATTACGAAACGCTCAAACCACATACCAATATTTACAATGATACTCATGAAAAAAGTAACAAAAACATTTCTTCTCATTTTTCTTGACCAGAAAATTTGAGGAGACAATACGTTACAAGCCATCATACCCCAATAGCTCCAACCATAAGGGCTAAATAAATAAGCACGGCTATACCAGAAAGTATATCCTTCATATTTATTTTGAGAATACCAACCCATAAATAATTCTGTTAAGTAAGCAATACCTACAATAGATCCTGTAAGTACAATTACTTTATTCATTAAGTCGATGTGTCCAATAGTGATATAGTCGGTTAATCCGAAAACTTTACGTACAACAATTAATAAAGATTGTACCATCGCAAAGCCAGAGAAAATCGCACCTGCTACGAAGTAAGGAGGGAAGATAGTAGTATGCCAACCAGGAATAACAGATGTAGCGAAGTCAAAAGATACAATAGTGTGTACTGACAATACTAATGGAGTACTTAAACCGGCCAACACTAAAGATAAACTCTCGTGACGTTGCCAATGTTTAGTAGAACCTGTCCATCCAAAAGAAGCAATACCGTATAATTTTTGTCTAAGTTTGGTAAACGCACGATCACGCACAGTGGCTAGATCGGGTAATAAACCAGAGTACCAGAATAATAATGAAACAGTGAAATAAGTAGAGATCGCAAACACGTCCCATAATAAAGGGGAGTTAAAGTTCACCCATAAAGGACCACGTGAGTTAGGATAAGGCATAATAAAGAAGGCTAACCAAACACGACCCATGTGGAAGATAGGGAATTGACCAGCACACATAACGGCAAAAATAGTCATCGCCTCTGCAGCACGGTTCACACCAGTTCTCCAACCTTGACGGAATAATAATAATACAGCTGAAATTAAAGTACCCGCGTGACCAATACCTACCCACCATACGAAGTTGGTAATATCCCAACCCCAACCAATTGTTTTATTTAAGTTCCACTGGCCAATACCATAAGTTACCTCACGATATAAACTGAATACTCCAAATAATAATAGAGCAACAGCAATGAAAAAACCAATGTACCATAAACGAGATGGCTTCACTTCAATAGGGCGCAAGATATCTTCGGTAACTTGGTGAAAATTTTTCTCACCATATACCAATGGTTCGCGCAACTGTGATTCGTATTTAATATGCATCTTTAACTATTTCTAATTTTTAAATCTCTATTTAATTATTAATGAGCCGCTTCTGTTTTATGATCTGCCTTAGTATCATGAGCTGCTTCAGCGTGTTCTTCTTCCTCAGAGTTTCTTACTTTGGCTAAATAAGTCACATTCGGTAAAACGTGTAATTGCTCTAATACATAAAACTGACGATTCGGATTCTCAACGCGTACTTTAGTGATAGCGCTATGTTTATCATTTGCGTTACCAAAGTTGATAGCATTTGTAGGACATGATTGTTGGCAAGCCACTTTCACATCTGAGTCTACCATTGGACGAGATTCTTTTTTCGCATCTAATTTAGCAGCTTGTAAACGTTGAACGCAGAAAGAACATTTTTCAATCACACCACGTGAACGCACTGTAACATCTGGGTTTAATACCATTCTTGTTAAGTCGTCGTTCATATTTAATACTACATCGTTCAATACTTCTCTTTGATTGTCTGGGAAGCTATCTGCTCCAGAATAATCGGCCCAGTTAAAACGACGCACTTTGAAAGGACAGTTGTTCGCGCAATAACGAGTACCAATACAACGGTTATAAGTCATTTGGTTTAAACCTTCAGAGCTATGGTTGGTGGCAGCCACCGGACAAACGTTCTCACAAGGAGCATTATCGCAATGTTGACACATTAATGGTTGGAATACCACTTTAGGATTATCCATATCACCACTGAAATATTTATCAATACGTAACCAATGCATTTCATGACCACGTAAAACTTCTGGCTTACCTACAACGGCAACGTTGTTCTCTGCATTACATGCTACCACGCAAGCACCACAACCATTACAACTATTTAAATCCACACTCATGCCCCACTTAATACCCGGACGAGCGTACACTGGATAAATAGTTCCTTGTGCTTCATAATTTTCTAATCCACCATAAGGTTTAGTTTCTGCTTCACGCTCTTCTAAAATTTCTGTTGGATTTTTTATGTATTCAGCTAAAGTAATTTCTTTCATTACTTCTGTACGATTGCCTTGAGCAGTATCGTAACGGAAATGTGTTTGTGTTAATGCTACAGGATAAGTTTCACCAGTTGCAGTTAATGTTACATTAGAACAAGCAAATTGAACTAATCCATTTTCAATGCAAGCTAAAGGGAAGGCGTTTTTACCTGTACCAATAGGCTGTTTATCAAAGTTAATATCTACGGTGCCAGCTAAAGCATATGCAACACATAATGGAGGTGATGCTAAATAATTAGACCTAGTTAAAGGCAATTTGCGAAGACTGAATTGCTTGAGCGGAATCATCATCGGTGCTTTCTCGTTCCAATTCTGAGATGAAATGGTCCATAGCGCCTTTTGCTACCTTAACTTCATAATCAATTTCTTTTTTAACCTTCTTACTATTGTGGACTAAGATAATTCTAGAGTTATTGTTGTGTTTCTGCTTAAACTTTCTCCTGCTTGAAGCGATTGTTTTTTTAGCAGCATCCAATGCTTTGATTTTTTCGCCTAAATCTTCATTTGCATCACGGATATGTTTTTCAGCAAGTTTAATTTCTAACCCTTGCATTTCAAGCTCTTTGTTAATTGCTTCAAACTCACG
>JBEGKS010000139.1:0-5223 GCA_041183945.1 Bacteroidota bacterium
TCCATGGCCAATTTATAAAATTAAAGTAGGTACCGATTATGATATTGAAATGATTACAGCGCTGCGTGCACATACTAGTGTACCACTTCGTGTAGATGCCAATGCAGGATGGACTACTGAAGAAGCCTTGCAAAAAATTCCAGCCTTAGCAGACTTAGGGGTGGAATTAGTGGAACAACCTTTAGCAAAAGATAATTGGGAAGGAATGGCGCAACTAAAAGCAGCCTCAATACTTCCATTATTTGCAGATGAGTCCTGTGTGTTTGAAAAAGATGTAGCTACTTGTGCGAATTATTTTCATGGCATTAATATTAAACTCACTAAGTGTAGTGGCCTTACACCAGCACTTAGAATGATTAAAGAAGCCAAAGCCTTAGGTATGAAAGTAATGATGGGTAGTATGAATGAATCGGTGATTGGTTCTGCTGCTATTGCGCAGTTCTTGCCACAACTTGATTATGTAGATATGGATGGCCCCTTACTTATGACAGAATTAAATGCAGTAGGGCTTGATTATAATATGGAAAATAATAAGGGTAAGATAATCCCATTAACGAAACCGGGATTAGGGGTTCAATTTCGAATGCCGTTTAAAAAATAAGTATGACACCAGAACGCAGTGAAAAATTATTAAAAGTATTAAGTAAGCGTCAAGCAAATTTGACGGTGGTGCTTGAGAATGTGCAAGACCCACATAATGTGTCTGCCGTAATGCGTACTTGCGATGCAGTGGGTATTCAAGATATATATGTAGTGACTACAAAAATACCTAGACATAAAAAATGGGGCTATAGAAGTAGTAGTAGTGCTTTAAAATGGTTAACCATTCATGAGTTTGATTCACTAGAAGAATGCGTGAAAGAATTGAGAACTAAATTCACCAAAATATTAACCACGCATTTATCCAGTGATGCAGTAAGTCTTCACGATATTAATTTCACAGAGTCGGTGGCCCTCGTTTTTGGTAATGAACATGCAGGGGTAACGGAAGAATGTAGAAACTTAGCCGATGGTAATTTTATTATACCACAAATGGGCATTATTCAAAGCTTAAATATATCGGTGGCCTGTGCAGTGAGCATTTATGAGGCCATGAGACAGAAAATGAATGCGGGGCATTATGAGAAAGCTTCTTTGCCTCAAACGCAAATGGATAGTTTATTAACGCAGTGGGGTTTTGAAGAAGAAACCCCTGAAGTGTATAATAGTTCTAAATTGAAAAGGTCTTAAGTAAACAAAAATTAGTGTACTATAATGTACAGTTAATATCTAATCCTAAAGTTTTATAGGTTTTTACATTTGTTCTGGAACAGCAATACCTAAAGCGCTCATGGCTTTTTGCAAAGTAGCCGCTGTTAAAATACCCAATTGAATTCTTAATTGTTTTTTAATTTCCGATTCTGCATTAGAAATAGAATGTTCGGCGTAAAAGGTATTGAATAATTTAGCCAAGTTGAAAGCGTATATGGCAATTTTAGAAGGGTCTAAGTTTTCAGCAGCCTCATTCACCATAGCAGGGAAGGTGGAAAGTTCAATGGCTAATTGTTTTTCTAAAGGCAATAGCTCATTATTAGTAAGATCTACAGTGGTACCTGTTTTTCTTAATATACTTTTAATACGCGCATGGGTGTATTGAATAAAAGGCCCGGTGAAGCCATGAAAATCGATACTCTCTTCTGGGTTGAATATCATTTTCTTTTTAGGGTCTACTCTTAATAAGAAAAATTTAAGGGCGCCCAGTCCAATGGTATTATACAGTTCTGTTAATTGCTCGCTAGTAAAATCGGAAACCTTGCCTAAGGCTTCTGTCTTTTCTTTAGAGATATTAATCATCTCGTCTACTAAATCATCTGCATCTACCACAGTGCCTTCGCGGCTTTTCATCTTACCTGTAGGAAGTTCGACCATGCCATAGCTTAAATGGTAAATACCATCTGCTGCAGGTTGTTCTAGTTTTTGACAAATTAATTTTAAAACTTTGAAATGATAATTTTGTTCATCACCCACTACATATATACTGGCATCGGTATTAAATTCTTTTTGTTTTAATTGAGCTAATCCAATGTCTTGTGTCATATACACAGAAGTACCGTCCTTGCGACGTACAATTTTTTCATCTAAGCCATCGGGTGTTAAGTCTATCCAAACAGAACTATCTTCTTTTTGATAAAATACTTTTTTAGTAAGTCCTTCTTCTACTAATTCTTTTCCTAATAAATAGGTATTGCTCTCGTAATAGGTTTTGAAAAAATCAGAACCAATTTTTTTATACGTCACTTCAAAGCCTTCGTATACCCAAGTATTCATCTTCTTCCATAAGTCTAGGGTAGCAGCATCGCCTTGTTCCCATTTCAATAACATTTCTTGAGCGCCTTTTAAAATAGGGGCTTCTTTTTCTGCCATTTCTTGCATCATACCACCTGCTACTAATTCAGCTACTTGGGCTTTATAGGCATCGTTGTATTTAACATAGTAATCTCCCACAAAGTGGTCGCCTTTTTTATGCGTTGATTCAGGTGTTGCGCCATTTGCAAATAATTGCCAAGCAATCATACTTTTACAAATATGAATACCTCTGTCATTTACAATACAAGTTTTCACTACTTCATGTCCTTGCAGTTTTAAAATTTCTGCAATACTCCAGCCTAAAAAATTATTTCTTAAATGACCTAAGTGTAAAGGCTTATTGGTATTAGGGGAGGAGTACTCCACCATAATTTTTCTTTTATGCTCCACAGCAGGCATTAATGCATTAGGCGATAAGTTTTTTATAAACTCAAACCAGTAGTCGTTACTAATTGTAAAATTTAAAAACCCTTTTACGATATTGAACTTAGTAATTATACTAGGAAGCGCCTTTTGCATAGCATTGCCTAATTCATTACCTACAACTTCGGGGTTCTTGCCTAATTGCTTTACAAATGCAAATAAGACAATAGTATAGTCTCCTTCAAATTCAGGTTTAGTAGCATTTACTAATACTTGATCAGGTTTTATTTTAACCTGGTATAAGCTATCTAAGCTTGCAGATGTGGTCTGCTTTAAAAGAGTTATTAAATTCATAAATTGGGCTTGCCTATGGCAAAAGTAATTAATTAAGATTATCTTAGCGCATTGATGTTGAAACTACACGACTTTATTAGCAAAGTTATTCTTGATATGATAGATTGGTTTTATCCGCTTTTCAAGAAAATGATGCCCTTAAAAACTTTCAGATACGCTGCCTGTGGTGGTGCGAATACGATATTAGATATTAGCTTGTTCTTTGTTTCTTATAATTACATCCTACATAAAGAGATTATTAATATAGGCATGCTTAGCATTAGCCCCCATATTGCTTCCTTTATCATTTCTTTTTGCATCACCTTTCCTATAGGATTTTATTTAAGCAGGTATGTGGTATTCCAAGAAACCACCGTCACTAAGAGTAAGCAACTAATGAAGTATTTCATTGTAGTGCTAGGCTGTGTGCTACTTAATTACGGCTTTTTAAAGCTATTTGTTGACTATTTGGGTTGGTATCCTACCATGGCTAAGATCGTCACCACCTTTTTTGTGGTTATTTTCAGCTATACCAGTCAAAAGAACTTCACTTTTAGGGGTTCCAATTAGCTCTAATTCTCTGCCTTTTCTACCCCTTTTTGGGGTTTATATGTCAATTAGGGCCCCCATAAACTACTATTTACTGCCATATATGACAAATTTGCACCTCTAGGCAGGCTTACCCATTATGGCATAAAGATTGACTATACTAGTGTAATTAAACATTGAAAATCAAGCATTATGGCAAAAATTATAGGAATTGACTTAGGTACGACCAACAGTTGCGTATCGGTAATGGAAGGTGGCGAACCAGTGGTGATCGCTAATGACGAGGGTCGTAGAACAACCCCTTCGGTAGTAGCCTTCTTAAAAAATGGTGAGCGTAAAGTGGGAGATCCTGCTAAGCGTCAAGCTATCACAAACCCTGAAAACACAATTTCAAGTGTGAAGCGTTTCATGGGTCGTCGTTTTAATGAGATTACTGAAGAGAAGTCTCATTGGAGTTATAAAATTGTACAAGGAGAGAACGACACCGTGCGTGTAGATATTGACGGTCGTATGTATACACCACAAGAAATTTCTGCAATGGTTTTACAGAAGATGAAAAAAACTGCAGAAGATTATTTAGGCACTGAAGTAACAGATGCAGTGATTACTGTACCTGCTTATTTTAACGATGCTCAAAGACAAGCTACTAAAGAAGCAGGCGAGATTGCAGGATTAAATGTGCGTAGAATTGTAAACGAACCTACTGCTGCAGCCTTGGCTTATGGAAATGTAGAACAAAAAATAGCGGTATTCGATTTAGGTGGTGGAACTTTTGATATTTCTATCTTGGATTTAGGAGATGGTGTATTTGAAGTAAAATCTACTAATGGAGATACGCATTTAGGTGGTGATGATTTCGATAAAGTGATCATGGACTTCTTAGCAGATGAATTTAAAAAACAAGAAGCAATTGATTTAAGAAAAGATCCAATGGCTTTACAAAGATTAAAAGAAGCTGCAGAGAAAGCGAAAGTAGAATTAAGTTCTTCTTCTGAAACAGAAATTAACTTGCCTTATATTACGGCAGTAGATGGCGTTCCTAAACACTTAGTGTTAAAATTAACAAGAGCAAAATTTGAATCATTAGCAGATAATTTATTTGCTCGTTGTTTAAAGCCTTGTGAAGTAGCATTAAAAGATGCTGGTTATTCAGTATCACAAATTGATGAAGTTATTTTAGTAGGAGGTTCTTCAAGAATTCCTAAAGTTCAAGAAATAGTTGAAAAGTTCTTTGGTAAAAAACCTAACCGTTCTGTAAACCCTGATGAAGTGGTAGCCATTGGTGCAGGTATCCAAGGGGCCGTATTAACAGGAGATGTGAAAGATGTATTGTTATTAGACGTTACGCCTTTAAACTTAGGTATAGAAACTATGGGTGGTGTAATGACTACAATGATTGCTTCTAACACCACTATTCCTACTAAGAAAACAGAAGTGTATTCTACTGCTAGCGACAATCAACCAGGTGTACAAATTCATGTATTACAAGGAGAGCGTCCAATGGCTACTCAAAATAAAAGTTTAGGTATGTTTAACTTGGATGGTATTCCACCAGCACCAAGAGGCGTTCCTCAAATTGAAGTAACTTTTGATATTGATGCGAATGGTATCTTAAATGTAAGTGCAAAAGAT
>JBEGKS010000140.1:0-7995 GCA_041183945.1 Bacteroidota bacterium
CTATTTGTCTCTATATGTGTCAGGACTATTATCTGGATAAGGCTCTATAGAAATTACAGCCATACCTCCTTTTAAATCGGTTGGAAATGTTACGGAGCCCGACACTGCATTTGCCGGCTTGTCGGAACTTACTAACACTACACGCACTCGGATATTGTCTCCAACATTTACATTTCCTGATTGTGGTACTAATGACAAACTCGCCGCTAAGGTCGTTTGCGCATAAAAAAACAAAAAAGCTAATCAAAATCAGGAAAGCCTCTTTTTTCTGTCATATTTCTGTCATAATTGATGGACATAATTATGGCAAAATCATTTAAAAAATACACCTTTGTACAAATAAGTCTATGGCCATTATCGCACCCTCCCTATTAGCAGCTAATTTCTTAGAATTAGGCAATGCCTGCACTATGCTTAATAAAAGCGAGGCCGAGTGGTTTCATTTGGACGTAATGGATGGAAGCTTTGTTCCCAATATTAGTTTCGGGCTACCCATCATTGAACAAATAAGAAAGGCTACTACCAAGGTTTGCGATGTTCACTTAATGATTGTCTCTCCAGAAAAATATATCACCGCCTTTAAAAAAGCAGGGGCCGATATTTTAACGGTGCATTATGAGGCTTGCCCTGAACTAGCTAGTACCCTAGCTCAAATTAAAGCCGAGGGCATGAAAGCAGGTGTGGCTATTAACCCCAATACTGATGCAGCAGTACTCGCTCCTTTTATAAAAGAGATAGACCTTGTATGTGTGATGAGTGTTTACCCTGGATTTGGTGGACAGAAATTTATTGAAACTACTTATGAGAAAGTAGTTGCCTTAAAAGAAATGATTACCCAAGCGGGTGCTTCTACCCTAATTGAAATAGATGGTGGTGTGGATGCCAACAATGCAGCAGCACTTACCAAGGCAGGTGCCGATGTACTTGTTGCAGGCACTACGGTTTTTAAAGCAGCCGACCCTATAGCCATGATTGCAAGTTTAAAGCAATCTTAATTTACAAATGCAATCTTAGATTAGTTATTAAGGGTATTCGTTCTTGTTTAGTGTTTCCTTCGTTATTATACCCTTAAGCCTAACCTTATTTTACTAAATCTTTATCAAATGATTAAGCCCATGTTATCATTTAAAGTAATGCACATATGTGCGTATTTAATCCTTGTTATTTTCTTTTAGTTAAATTAAATTTATGTTAGGCTGATGAAATAAAATACTAACCCTTTAAATGTTACTACATTGACAGAAACCATCATCAATTTAGAAACCGTTAACCCCATTGAATTCTTTGGCGTTAACAACTCCAAGTTCGACATCTTAAAAAAGAAATTTCCCTTACTAAAAATTCTATCAAGAGGTACTCAAATTAAACTAAGCGGCTCACCAGAACAAATTGATTTAGCCAAAGAAAAAATTGACTTAATCATTCAGTACATGGAACGCAACGGGCATTTGAGCGAAAACTATTTCGAGCAAATTTTAGGAGGTGATGATGCCGAAACCATTGATAATTTTATCGACAAAAACCCGAACGATGTATTGGTGTTTGGACCTAATGGTAAAACCGTTAGAGCCCGCACAGCCAATCAGAAAAAAATGGTGCAGGCTGCCGATAAAAATGATATCATTTTTGCTATAGGACCCGCAGGTACTGGTAAAACTTATACCGCAGTGGCATTAGCCGTAAGGGCTTTAAAAAATAAATTGGTAAAGAAAATTATTTTAACCAGACCCGCTGTTGAAGCAGGTGAAAGTTTAGGATTCTTACCAGGAGATTTAAAAGAAAAAATTGATCCTTACCTAAGACCTTTATATGATGCCTTAGACGATATGATACCTGCCGATAAATTGGGTTATTATATGACAACACGCACTATTGAAATTGCACCACTTGCCTATATGAGAGGTAGAACCTTAGATAACGCCTTTATTATTTTGGATGAATCTCAAAACGCCAACGATCTTCAAATTAAAATGTTCTTAACGCGTATTGGAGCTAATGCAAAAGCCATTATTACGGGCGACCCTACCCAAGTGGATTTACCAAGAAATCAAAAGAGTGGATTGGAAAAAGCCTCCCGTATTTTACAAAATATTGAAGGCATTGCCCATATTCAATTAGATGAGGAAGATGTGGTTAGACATAAATTGGTAAAAGCTATTATCAAAGCCTATGATAAGGAAAGAGAAAACGAAACCGAGAACTCTTACCACCGTTAAGTCTTATTAATAGATTCAATAAGTATAATAGATTAAAAAGGCGCAAAGCCTAGTAATATATACCTCGTTCCGAATTTCGGGGCGGGGTATTTTTTTGTTTTCAACTAATATAATATGTAATTTTATAGCAATGTCTTTAGAAAATTTACAACAGTTTACAGTGGGGGTCGAAGAGGAGTATATGGTACTTGACCCTGCTACGAAGGAATTAAAAAGCCATCAGCAGCAAATTGTAAATGAGGGACAGAAGAAATTCAAAGAAAAGATTAAGGCCGAGATGCACCAAGCGGTGGTAGAAGTAGGCACTGGCATTTGCAAAAATGTAGATGAAGTATTTGCAGAAGTTTTAGCCTTAAGAACCCACGTCTCAGAAGTTGCGAATGGACTTGGTTTTAGTATTGGGGCATCGGGCACACACCCTTTTAGTTTATGGGAAACACAGTTGGTATCGGATCAATCCAGGTATCAAGCTATATTAAATGAATTACAACAAGCCGCAAGAAGTAATTTAATTTTTGGATTACATGTGCATGTAGGTGTTGAAGATAGAAGTATGGCCATGCAAATTGCCAACACCGCCAGGTATTTCTTGCCGCATATTTATGCATTAAGTACGAACTCCCCTTTTTGGGAAACACGCAATACAGGGTATAAATCTTATAGAAGTAAAGTATTTGATAAATTTCCAAGAACTGGTATTCCCGATACTTTTGAAAGTATTGAAGCTTATGAAAAGTTTATTCAACTACTTATTAAAACCAATTGCATAGATGATGGTAAAAAAATATGGTGGGACTTACGCGTACATCCTGTTTTTAATACCGTTGAATTTAGAATTTGTGATGTACCTATGACTATTCAGGAGACCATTACCATTGCTGCTTTTTTTCAAGCTATATGCGCTAAAATATATTCACTACGTAGACAAAATATAAATTTCATCAATTACCAACGCGCTTTAATTAATGAAAATAAATGGCGTGCTAGCCGTTATGGTATTGAAGGAAAATTAATTGACTTTGGCAAAGAAAAAGAAGTACCCATTCAAGATTTAATTTTAGAATTACTAGACTTTGTTGATTCAGTGGTAGATGAACTAGGTAGTAGAAAACATTTAGAAAAAGTAAAGGATATATTTACTAACGGTACTGGCGCCGACCAACAATTAAAAGTGTTTAATGAAACTGGTAGCTTAATTGAAGTGGTGAAATATATTGAAACTAGCTTCTTAAAAGTATAAGCTTAGTTTACTAAGTCTGGTTTACTCCTAATTAATTTATTACTAGCCTATCAACGCTTTATTTAATTTAAACCGATGATTTTACTCGGCTGCTTTAAAATCGAATAAAGTGGCTGTGAACAAGCCTCTTTCTCTCTTTTTAAACACCACATCCCAATTACCTTTGTATCTTAAAATTTTAGGAACAAGTACTCCATTGAAATAAGTCATCTCCACTTCCATCTGTACATTAAAATCGTATACCCCTGCTTTATAACTTAAAGAATAGTTACGCCCTAATACTTCTAAGGTTTTAGGATTAAACCAAGTAGTCATCTGGTCTACCACCACTCTATCTTTTTGAAAAAAGCCAAGGTCTTGTTTTGGTTGTACATCAAATACATATACTAACTGACCATGGTAGTCGACATAATCTAATTTGTAATCATATAGCTCATGCGCCGACTCATCGTACAAGTCTAATTTATCTCCAATAAAAGGAATACCAGCAATTTTTTTACCTGGATTAAAAAACAACATTTTTAATTGCTCTTTTGCTTTTTCAATACCCGAGCCTTTAATGACTCTTTGTTTCCCTTTTACAATATTGGTCTCTCCACAAACAGTGCCCTTGGTAAAAAACAAACTAGCATATAAAGAAGGTGTGACATAATTATAAGAACCAGTAGCATCACGTAAATTACCTGTTACTTTTTCCTCCAATACTTCCATGGACCTACAATTGTCTTTTCTAGTTTGCTTGGTTTTACTATTTAAAGTAGCCACTACATTTTCGTTCTTATCCTTCATTTGAATAAAATTGTAAGAACTGTATCCAATAGTGCGCAGTGTTNAAAGGCTTTGTAAAAACTAGTGTCTTCTTTAATTTTTTGTAAAATATCTTTATAGTCAAAATGGTTACGAACGATGGCGTCAGATAAAGTAAATTTTTGACCGGCATCATTAAAAGTAGTGTCCTGCGCATTTAGCTGCGCACTGCTACAAACAAGCATTATCAAGATAATGCTAATATATTGAAAGCCTGTATATTTAAAACCTTTACATGTTGAAATCGTAAAACGCATAATGAATTATTTAATTTGAATCATCTTATAATCAACCCTTGTATTTCCTTTAGAAATATCATTTAATTTTCCTTGCAAAATTTTACGGCGCAGTGGCTTTAAATAATCAATGAATAGTTTTCCATCAATATGGTCGTACTCATGTAAAATAATTCTAGCCGTCATGCCGTTGAAAGTTTCTGTATAGGACTTGAAATTTTCATCCATATAAGATAAGGTAACTGTCTCAGCCCTGGTAATATCTTCTCTAATTTTAGGAATACTTAAACAACCTTCATTGTAAACCCAATCATTTCCTCCTGTCTCAAGCACTTTGGCATTAATAAATACTTTTTTAATACCAGGCGCATCTGGGTATACTTCATCTTCTTCTTCCCTGTTGGCAAAAATTTGAGCGCTATCCATTACAAATAAGCGAATGTTCTTATTAATCTGCGGCGCAGCCAGTCCCACCCCATTACTTTCATACATGGTTTCCCACATGTCTTCAATTAATAAAGCCAAGCCAGGATAGTCTGCCTCAATGGGCGGACTTACTTTTCTTAATATAGCTGCACCATAGGCAACAATTGGTAAAATCATAAACTCAACTTTATAAAATCTAAAATGGGGATATTGGCTGCAAAGTTATCAATAAAAGATGGCTTTACGAACGGTTGGTCAGATATTCCTGCAATAACATGGTAGCAGCCACTCTATCAATGGTTTTCTTGTCTCTTCTATCGTTTTTCTTCATACCCATTTCCACCATCGCCCTCACCGCATTTTTAGAACTATAACGCTCATCTACAGTTTGAATAGGTATGCTCGGGAACTTCTTACCTAAATCAATAATGGCTTTTTGCACCAAGGGCGTCGCATCGGTGGGTGTATTATCTAAATTAAGGGGCTCTCCTATTAAAATAAGTTCAACGGGTTCTTTGGAAAAATAATCGGCTAAAAAAGTAAATAGTTCTTTTGTATCCACGGTAGTAAGTGCCGTTGCAATAATTTGCAAAGGGTCGGTTACTGCTAAACCGCATCTTTTTCCACCGTAATCAATACAAATTATTCTAGCCAAGGTTCTTTAATTAAAATGAATAAAATTATTATTAGCAGACATCATTTCTATAACAATTGACGCAATCACAAAAAAACTAAATACAATACTAGCAATTCCATTGGCCGTCATAAAGGCAATATTTACTTTAGTTAAGTCATTGGGTTTGACAATACTATTTTGATACAATAGCATACCCACAAAAACTAATAACCCCATTAAATAAACAAAATGAAAGCCTCCTATAAAAAAAGCAGCTATCACAAAACTTGCAGAAAATACATGTAGTACTCTTGCAATGCTTAAAGCTTTATGCAAACCCCAATAACTGGGTATGGAATACAGCGATTGTGATTTATCAAAATCGATATCCTGTAAAGCATAAATAATATCAAAACCACTTACCCAAAATACTACTGCAAAAGAAAATAGCAAAGGCAATAAAGCAAAGCTACCAGTGACTGCTAAGTAAGCGCCAATAGGTGCTAAAGTAACTATAAAATAAGATTACCAATAGCGCTACTGGCGATAAATAAAAACAAATACTATTAATAAAAAAACTAGCCAGCACAAAAACCGCCATATTAATAAAAATAAATACCAAGGCTTTTTCTGCTTTAATAATACCCGCTGGAATTTCTCTAATGGCAGTTCTTGGATTAAGCTTATCAAAATGCCTGTCTAAATAACGGTTAAAAGCCATGGCAGTTGAACGCGCGCTTACCATGCAAACTAGTACTAAAAAGAATTTTAAGAAAAAATGTTGACTAAAAAGAATTTTAAGAAAAAATGTTCTACCGGCAACTGAGCCATCCACTGCGCTCTCACACCTAGCACAAAACCAATAAATGCAAAGGGTAATGCAAAAATGGTATGCGAAAATTTAACCAAGCTCAAATAATTTTTTACTGCCGACATATTTTTAATTCTATTAATTATAATTTACTCTTCATATCTATTCTATTTCTTCTATATCTATCCTATTTCTTCTATACCTATCTCACCATCTCCCATAAAACAATAGCAGCAGCTACTGAAATATTTAATGAATGCTTCATACCATATTGTGGAATTTCAATAGCTCCATCACAAATAGCCAATACTTCATCACTCACTCCTTCCACTTCATTACCAAACACAAATGCTAATTCTTTATTTGATTCTTTATAAACATCATCATTGGATACGTTACTTAAGTTGGTTTTGAAGTTTTCCAAAGATATAGATCCCTGGGTTTGTTCAATGGCAAATACTTTATAACCTTGTTCTTTTAAAGCAGTGACTGCATCAAAGGTTTTTTCATAATAGACCCAGTCTACCGATTCTGTGGCGCCTAAGGCGGTTTTATGAATATCTCTATGAGGAGGCTGAGGCGTAAACCCACAAAGGCAAATACCTGAAATTAAAAATGCATCGGAGGTTCTAAAAACACTACCCACATTGTGCATGCTACGGATATTATCCATGACCACCACCAGGGGCTTTTTGTCGGCCAATTTAAAGTCGGCCACCGACTTTCGTCCCAACTCGTCCATGCTTAGTTTGCGCATATGCAAAAGTAGGCTTTTTATGAAAAATTATGTAGGTTTGTCCACCATGTCAAAATCAAGTGCCGATACGCCACTCATGCAACAACACCGGGCTATTAAGCAAAAATATCCCGATGCCATTTTGCTATTTCGCGTGGGCGATTTTTACGAGACATTTGGTGAAGATGCCATTGTTGCCTCCAAAGTTTTAGGCATTACCCTTACCAAAAGAAATAATGGTGCTGCTTCCTCTAGTGAATTAGCTGGTTTTCCCCACAACTCCTTAGATACTTATTTGCATAAATTAGTGAAAGCGGGGCACCGTGTAGCTATTTGTGATCAGTTAGAGGATCCTAAATCGGTGAAAGGAATTGTAAAAAGAGGTGTGACCGATATGCTTACGCCTGGTATAGCCACTAACGATAAATTACTAGAACATAAAAACAATAATTTCTTAGCCGCCATTTATGTAGAAAATGAAAAAGGTGGCATTGCTTTTTTAGATATTACAACGGGAGAATTTTTAATTGCAGAAGGTAGTACCGACTATTTAGATAAATTATTACAAAGTTTACAACCAGCAGAAATTCTGCATCCGAAAAATTATCAGGCAGCCTTCAAAGAAAGTTTTGGCAATGGATTTTATACTTATGGTTTAGATGCTTGGATATTTGATGAGGCCTTTGCTACTGAACAATTATTAAAGCAATTTCAAACAAGTACTTTAAAAGGTTTTGGTATTGCAGAACAAAAGTTGGGCATCATGGCAGCTGGTGCTATACTGCATTATTTAAAAGAAACAGAGCACCCGCACCTTCAACATATTCATACTATTAAAAGTATTGTGCGTGAGGAAATATTGTGGATGGATAAATTTACTATTCGCAATTTAGAATTAATAGGCAAT